>JAKUOE010000117.1 GCA_022449845.1 Candidatus Thalassarchaeum sp. | reverse complement strand
AGAGGGGTTGTCTAAAATCTCACCCTGGGTCAAAATTCCGAAATCGGGAGTATGGAAGGTCTTTTTTTGTTAAATTCGGCGTCAAAGTTAGTTCGTTGATAAAGACAGAACTATGTCAAACAGTCTTCCGAAATTCGATTCGCCAGCGATTGACGCAATCATCCTTAATTACCCCACACGCTCTCGGATTCATCCCTGTAGCGATTGAAAGCCCCCGTGTTGGTGCATGTTGGTCTAGTCAGGGGGGGACGCGGGAGTGTTAGAAAATGACTGAAAATCTTTTCGATAATCTACTCCACGTAAAAAGCCTATTTCGTGATCGACGTGCGCTCGGTCATGCATTCAATCCCGAAAAATTACCTCACCGTAGGGATGAGGTTTCGGCACTTGTAAACAACCTTGTTGAAGCTCTCAGAGGGCATGCGCCCTCAAACATGAATCTCTACGGAAGGCCGGGTTCAGGGAAAACCGCGGTGACCCGATTCGTCTGCCGTGATCTCGAATCGAAAGGTGCGGCCGAAGGGTGTAAGATTAGAACCGTGGAAATTAATTGTAGAAACGTCGACACAAAATACAGAGTTCTCGCTGAGATTGGGAATAAACTGGCCGATGAAGGGGACGAAATCATCCCCTTCACAGGATGGCCGGCAGACAAGGTCTTCGATCGCGTGCGTGCGCGCATGCAGGCACGCGCGGGCGTGCACGTAATCATCCTTGACGAAATCGATCACTTGGTGAAAAAAGGAAAGGAAGGAGATGACCTGCTTTACAGTCTGACGAGTTTGAATATCGGATTGCTTGAGGGGGCATTCTGCTGCGTGATTGGAATCAGTAACGATCTTGCATTCACCGAAATGTTGGATCCCAGAGTCCAATCCCGTCTCGCCCCCATCGACGTCGTTTTCGCACCATACAATGCAGCACAATTGGAAGATGTACTGAGGCCTCGCGCAAACAGGGGCATCAAGGCTGATGTTCTCGATGAAGCAGTCATACCGTTATGCGCGGCGCTCGCTGCAAAAGAGGATGGGGATGCACGTAGGGCGCTAGATTTGTTGCGAATCTCAGTTCAACAAGCAGAACAAAACGAAGTGCCCTTGGTTGGTATCAATCACGTTAGACAGGCACAGAATCAACTTGAATTTGATCAAATTACACCGACGATTCAAGATCTTCCATTGCAACAGAAATTGGTGTTGTTCTCAATCATCATCAACGAGAAAAATGGTCTCTCAAACATCTCGACAGGAGAGGTATACGGGACCTACGAGATGGCGTGTTACAATGCAGGGGAAAAACCGTTGACGAGTCGGCGAGTATCATCACTAATCCGAGGTTTGGATATGGCGGGGATTATCACTGCAAAGACGACCAGCCGAGGAAGACATGGAATGTCAAAGCGGATCAATACCTGCTTGCCTCCGGCCTTTGATGCCGTACACATCATGCGGGCTTCGGAACCTGTGATGGATGACGTAGTCAGTGCAAGATATCGGCTACAGAACAGACTCTAGAGCCGATATTCACACGGTGCATTTCTCGGGCAACGGTTATGACGAGAGCATGGGTCGCCGGGCCGATGACCGCAGAGAATGGCCATGAAGGGCGCGCACTCGCCTCACTCGCCTTTGCCCTTGGACTGTGGGCAACCATTCTCGGAGGACTCAACATTACGTGCGGAATTGGAGGGACGGCGGAAAACAAACTCAAAGTTGTCTGGGCCGCCTATCTTAGTGTTGGACAACTGTATCCTGATCTATTCACCGCTGACATGGTCTATCGGCCAATGAGTGATTCCGTGTTCATGATACTCTCAATTGGATTGATGGGTTGGGGTGGACGATGTATACACAACTCCACAGAAGGTGGCATTGTAGCATGGCTCCAAGGAGTGGTGACATGCGATTCGTGGCTCAGCCTGATGTCCACAAAAGAAGCGGGTGGGCAGATGACTGCAGCCATGTGGTGTATCGTTCTAGGCGTTGGATTCTACATTTACCAGAGTGTTGTTCACTGGAATTGGGTGGACGTGGGGGTTTACTCAGTCACCGCCGCTCTACTCGGATTCGGTGTGGCTCTGATGTTTGCAGCCAAGGCTGAGAATCCCGAATGATTAGGATTTCCTAGGGAACAAAAACCTGGAATGGCCATGACGGCCCAATAGTGCGTCCATAAGGCCCAAAGCTGCGCCAATCCACAACGCTCCACTCCAAAGTAATCGATACCATCGTGAAGTGTATAGTAGACACCAGAGACCAGCGGTAGAAGCAGCCAGCCACCACGTAAGAGAACCTTGAGGTAACCAGAGAAGAAGGCCAATGGCCATCCCAAGGCCAAGGACGGCGATGGGGAGCATCCAGACAACGGCTTTGGCATCACCCATGAAATCATGAAAGAGCATGATACCGTTCGGTCTGCGGACGCCGTGGCGGCCGAAGTTGCGACGGATTCGCATGTGAGCACGCGCATCACGACTCCGTTTCTTTAGAAAGACACTCAACGACGATTCGGCAACATGATTCACGACTGCGGCAGGGGCGTGAACGATGACACCGCCAGTCTGAAGCAATCGAAGACTCACTTCCATATCTTCTGCGTGATACCAGTCAGGATTGAAACCACCCACTTCGATTAGCGCTTCTCGATGGAACATGGAGCAGGGGCCATTGGCCAAACTTGTGAGACGGGGTCGACCCATGTATTTCCGGGCAATCGAGCGGGCGCGTAGACGACTGATTGTAGTCTCACCTTCATCAAAAATGGTGCGGCCTGTGACTGCGATGACGTGTTCATCATCGAGGCCTTCGCTGACTTCAAACATCTCGGAAATCCAATATGGATCTGGTCGACAATCAATATCAGTGATTGCAACCCATTCGCCCTTTGAATGTTTGAGAGAGAGATTTCGACCTGCAGATAATCCGGTTGGAGGTTGGTTCAGAACTGTGACTGTGATTCCATGATGTTCACCAGCCCACGATTCCAGTTTCTCGAATCCATCATCAGTAGATCCGTCATCAACTGCGATAATCTCCAAGGGGCGATAGCTTTGTTTGATGAGAGACCGTATACAATCATCCACCCAATGCTCAGCATTTCTCATGCACACTGTAACGCTGAGTAGGGGCCCATCGGACATTCACTCACCTAACTTCAAATGAGTCCAACATCGTGCGACAACGCGCTTTCGTTGATTCGTCGGTGAGTCGAAGTACGACGCCGGAAGCGGGTTGGCCATAGAGCACCACAGTTCCGAGAGGCGCCAGAAGATGGATGACAATCGGTGCGAGATCCTCTTCACCTTCAACTTCGAGTAAAACGGGTCCACCATCCTCTGAAAATGCGAAATCAAGGGCCAAGTCTGCGGACTCAAGGAGATCAGGAGTCAGTTGACCGGGTGGGTTCTCACAGGAAAGTTGGCCCCGGAAGGAAGAGCGGTCCAATTCACCATCCCATGCTGTTCGCTTGGTGAGGCCATCGACGATTCCAACATCGGGAACCCAACCAATTTCCAACAAGGCATTCACAGTCACATCTCCGACGGCGATTAGGCAGGGAGAGAAGGTAGGTATCGCCTCCACTGCGGCTCGAATCGCGACCTCAGGGGTATCTTCGGGCCCAGGGAAGAGGGTTCCCATGGGTTCTTTCAATTCAGAATCAAGGGTTTTCGGTAAATGTACGGGACGGGTAAGGTCTGAGTCACGAATCCACAGTACACCTTCTCTGTCGATGCTGCCTTGCCGAATCCGAGAGGAAGATATCGATTGGCCGTCCTCTGCAAGAACATGGTCGACTTCAATAATCTCAAGGGACGGGAGGCCACCGTCAATGCGCATCTGATTGATTTTTTCACAGTTCACACGTGTTTCAGGTGTGCAGGCAATGTGAGTCGCATCGACGCGAGTCGGTGCAGGACCCCATGAATCTTCCAGAATATGTGTCGATAGTGGGCGGTTACCTGACCAATCCAGAATGTCCTGTTGGCGTTTCGACTGGGGTTTGATTCGAGGGTCCTTCTCTGCAGCAATCGCATCCGAGGTCACCCAGACCTCGACATTATCACAATCAAGAGCGGCCTCAAGGAGGGCACGATGTCCGGCGTGAAAGCAATCGAAAGTCCCGCCGACAAGGCAGAGGGTTGCGCTCATCAATTGATTCGTGCCGTTCCCAGTCTTTCAATCCGGCGGAAGAGAAAGTGTGCCCCGGGGCGTAACGGACCGTCTCATCGCCGTAGCTCGTGATCCTGACCCTGCCCCAGGGCATGTGTCGGACCGGGGGGTTGTCCCATGAATCATCCTCTCGTCATCTGGGGACCCATAACCCGGTTCGTTGCCCACCCGCTTGCACCGACGTTCATTCCCCGAGGGGTCCGGCCGGTCTTCGATGGGGTGGGTTAGGCCAGCGTTGGTACCGGTGCTCATCGCCCAACCCATCGACGCGAGAGCTCACACCGGTGTTGCCGCCGGGCAAAAGGCGTCAGCAAGGAGGCAGTCCACCCACCGCGGCCTCAAAGCCTCTGCCCTCGGCTGCTCCATCTTGCTCGCAATTGGCCTCAACGCCTGTTGCCGTGCCGCAGGCCATTTTGATGCCCGAAGTGTCACCGGAAGCAATCGAGCAGGCCAAGGCGGCC
>JAKUOE010000116.1 GCA_022449845.1 Candidatus Thalassarchaeum sp. | reverse complement strand
TGAATGGACGTCCATTACTGGAGGTTCACGGGGGTCTGCAACTGCTTGCCGCACCCCTGCAAATCGTCCTCATCATGCTACCCCTTCTCGTCCTCAGATTCGTTCCCGGAGAATGGTTACAGGACCGTCGTTTGCTCGAATTGGCTCTGCTAATCTATCTAGCTGGTTTGGTTATCGGTCTGCGAATCTTTCCGATGTTTGCTTCAAAGGTCGTCGGTGTTGCTGCAATTGCCCGACGAATCTTGGTCGATCGAACCAAACTGGGCTGGCTTTTCCCCGTCTTGCTGTTGTGGGGAATTGAACGATTAATCGTCCATTTCGCCTTCCAAGGATTGGGGCTCGATTATGGACGATGGCAGGATGTTGAAGTCGAACGGGGTTTCCTGAACGCAATCCTGCCCGTCGATGTTGAGATTCCAGAATCCAGTTTCCTAGACCTGTTGGTCGCCCTATCGCTACTCCCGATGGCGATTTTCACAACCATGGCAGTACTTGGTGGGGGTGAACAAGACCCCCCGAGATGGTTCGTCGGTACAGAGGAGGATTGGTTCAATCTGAATCCAGAGGATGATGAGGCTGTGGGTCTACCGGCTCCAGGAGAAACCACAGAAGGAACTGGAGAGGACGTTCATGAGATTGAGGAAGCAGAGGGTGAAGAGGAAGAAGAGGATGAATCATTCCTCTTCAGTGACCTCGCCGAGCAGCTCGACGCCTTGGACGACGACTGAATCCTGCATCACCGGAAACACTGGATTTCCATCCATCAATAGGATGCGGAGGGAACCCATCAATCGACCATCTGAACGCGTTCGACCCAGGTCCGGGCGAGGTTGAGGGGTGGCGACACTTCGACAGTGACGACAACGGACGGCACGAACCTCCCACTGGAGGAAGTGTTCCTTACAACAAACGGATTCAGGTTCTCGTAGATTGTTAATCTCCTGAATCAGAGACATGGGCAAAATGGAGAAGCCGCGGTTTGCGTCTTGAGGAATCATGCGTGAGAGCATGAACCAAGCCACACCAGCCACCATGCCCATTGCAAATGGTTCAGGTGATGAGCGGAGGATGACGAGACCCAGAGCAAGAGGGAAAATTGCAACAATCCAGCACATCCCATGTACGCGTCGCATCAACAACATTCTCTGAACCAGCGGGATACCAATTGGAATTGGATCGGGATGAGGGGCAAGATCGCGCTCCATTTCGATGAATCTAGTGAAGAAAAGGAGGGGGATGCGAGGAAGGAGCATGCCGATGAGAAGGCCGGCAACGAGTCGGGTCAAATCCGCACCCAGAGACATTGACCCACCTCAGGAAGCATCTCTGAGCTTGCTGAGAACGGCTTCGACCTTGTCCATTCCCAGAGAGATGTCGCTGCGCCCGATTGTGTATGCGAATCGGAGATGGCCCTCTCCGGATTCACCGAATGCCGAACCTGGAGAGCACAGAACACCTCCCTTGAGGAGTTCAATTGCGACTTCCTCAGAGTTCATGCCTGGAACCTCAACCTTGGGGAATACGTAGAACGCGCCCTCAGGGATATGACAAGATACACCCGGCATTGCATTGAGGCGAGAGCAGATGAGGTCGCGGCGTTCTTGGAATTCTTTTGTCATCTGTGCAGGATAGTCATTGGCTTCCTCAAACGCGGCCAATACTGCATATTGCATCGCATCATTGCTGCATGCAGTCACATAGTACTGCAACTTGATCAATTGTTGCATGGCGTCTAGATTGGTTGAGAGAATGTAGCCAATTCTCCAACCTGTCATCGCGAAGGTCTTGGAGAATGAATTGACCAACAAGAGTTTGTCATAGCCGGTCCCCAGAAACGAGACGTGCTCTGAACCGTAGATGATTCGATCGTACACTTCATCGCTGATAATCCACAAATCATGACGACGGGCGAATTCCAGTAATTCATCGCGTTGTTCCACTGTGATTGTCGCACCGGTTGGGTTACTCGGGAAATTGTAGAGGATGACCTTGGTGTTCTCATCGACCAAGGATTCGAGTGTCTCAATCAAAGGAACGAATTCATTTTCGAATAGACAGGGGTAGAATCGAGGTTCAGCACCACACAAGGTCGCATCCGGAGCATACAATGGGAAATAGGGCTCAGGCAAGAGGATGTTGTCGCCAGGGTTGAGGGTCGCCAAAGAGCAACACAGGAGTGCATTGGTCCCACTCATCGTCATACACACGTTGCCTTCATCGAGATCGGGTTGAACGGAGGCCCAATCTTCGGCAATCCGCTTACGGAGTGCGGGAAGGCCAGCCGTGGTGGTGTACTTGTTGTGACCATCTCGCATTGCCTTACACATGGCATCGATTGCAACCTCTGGAGGTTGGAAGTCGGGTTCACCCAATCCGAAGGAGATGACATCGTCACCGGCCATATCGAACATCTTGCGCACACCGGTCGGTTGAATCGCCAGTACGCGGTCGGAAAAGCCGGCCATGTTCGGCCGGAACAGCCTCTTACCCTTAAGCGGTTTGAGTCGATAAACGAGCAATCAATTCGCCCTTGTTTCCTGAAACGGGCAAACCTTGTTCGGACAACCGTTTCTTCAGTTCAGCAACGGTAAGGGTGGAGATGTCTTCTTCAGGCAGAAGTTCGGCCTCAAAAATTTCTTCTCCATCACCCTGCATTGAAGTTCCCTGTCTCATCATGATGAATCCGATGAGGGCGCCCAAGATGGCGATGAGAACGAGGCTGCCGCCGAGGATGAGCACCATAGACAAGCCACTGACAGAAGATGAATCGCTGCCTGTGACTTCAACCAAGACTGGCAAGGATTGTTGAGCGCCTCTGATGGCTCGGATCTCTACGGTTTGCTCTCCTGCAGGGACGCTGGACAGGTCGAGAGCCACAGTCCAGTTGAACGGAGTCAGTGGACCCAGTTCCTCAAGCACAACCTCGTAGGTGGCTTCTTTCCATGTTCCCTCGCCAATTCGGTATTGAACTGCAGCTAGAACATCAGATTGAGTCCACGCATGTCCAGAGATGACGGTTTTTCCGCCATCATTGGTCACGTTCAACAAGTGATTCTGAATGGTCCAGTCAATACTTGCACTCTGGTTTGTGTCAGCAAGATGGAAGGCGAGTTCGACAGCGGCCCGCGCATCGACCATCCCGTATCCAAAATCTCGATTCCAATAGGGGTCGACAGTCGGATTGGAGGCGGGTCCTCGACGCTCTGCAGTTTGCTTGAGAACCTCTTTGATTTGCATTGGATCCAAATCAGGATTGGCTTCCATGACAAGAGCGATGACGCCAGTCACGGAGGGAGTCGCATAGGATGTTCCCGAACCGCGACCGGTGTACGTGTTATCGCTGGCATCCCCGATTCCAAGGAAGTTGGTACACCCACCACTTGTCACACAACCTTCAGCTTGGATAATGTTCGTCCCTGGTGCCGAAATTTCTGGCTTCAATTCGTTGACAGGGTTCCCGTCTCCATTGTCTCGACGCTCGCCGCGTGAAGAGTAGCCTGCGACGGTGTCATCAGTTCGATCAATCGTGTTTTTATCATCGGTTGCACCGACCGTGATAGAAAGGGATGACGAGCCCATTCCTGACAAGCCATCGTTGTCCGGCCCGTCATTGCCGGCGGCAACGCTGACCGTCACCCCTGCTTCGGTGGCTTCGTCGAGGATTCGGCTGTGCATATCCTCACCATCACTGCCTCCGCCTTCGTGACTGGTAATCCCCCATGACAGCGAAATGATGTCGATTCCATACATGGATTCGTTGACGCCGGGCCAAGCCGTATCTCGATTGTCAATAATCCACTGGATCCCATTCATCGCAGATTCGTAGAACTCTTGTGGAATCAGATAATTCTCGAAGGGGCCGGCACCGACATCTGTGCCGATACGCACATCGACCAGAGTTGCATTCGGTGCACTACCGTAGAAATCGGATTGGGAACCATCGGCTTCCAGGCCGGTGGCTGCAGCCATGCCCATGCAAGCGGTGCCGTGTTGATTGCCGTCATCCGGATCGAAGGAGCCATCGTCTTCACGTGCGGTAGGAGCACATGTTGGATCGGTGTGCATGTAGCAGACCGCGTCATATCCTGCGATGTGCTTGCCTTCCAATCCGGGGTGTTCACTGTCGACACCCGTATCTGTGAGCGCGATGTTGACACCATATCCTGAGACACCCAGTTGCCATGCACTCTCTGGATATTCGGTGGAATTTCGGGCTTTGACTGCAGGTGTTTGAATGTCGCCGTAGAAGACAATCTCACCATATCGCTCGACCATCACAACGCCTTCAATCTGGGACAATTGCGTGATGTTGGCAGCATCCACGGCCCCAATGAGAATCGCATCGACTGCGGGGACGCCCAACTTGGGGTTGAAGCCGAGGTCACGCAGGCGTGCTTCATCCGCGCTGGTGGCCGTGTGATCATAAGATAGGCCAATCCAAACGGTCCCAACCTCTGATTGCAGACTGTCATGGATACCATTTCGATCTTGATCCAGACTGGTCCATGTCCACCAAGGTTCAGTGTTCCAAGTCAGTGGTTGGTGAGCGGGTATTTCAGTGGTCCAATCATCATGAATGAGGTGTGCGCCATCGAGAACCTCAAACCCATCATCGGAAGGGGGTACGATCGTGCCAATCATCGGCAAGGTT
>JAKUOE010000115.1 GCA_022449845.1 Candidatus Thalassarchaeum sp. | reverse complement strand
AAGGATTGGTCGGGGTCGTCAAAGACCCCTTTCTGATCTTTCCCGATTGATCGAGGATGCGGGCGTTGTTGGTCGTATTGAGCGCACATCTGGTTCGATCATGGCCTACATGACCGAGTTTCACCCGAATTATGCTTATGCGGTAGCAAAGCTATACGTGCTATTAGTTGGAAACGAAGAAGAATTCGAGAGGCTCGAGGCGGAAGAGCCGTCGGTTTTTCGGAAGATGCCTCGTGGAGCGAGACTGCCGAAGGGTCTCATCTCAGATCCGTGCTACGGCCCGTATCTGGTCGTCTCGCAGCCCCCTCCTACTAGCTTGATTCTAAAAGATAAGGCTACAGGGGAGTTGGGAGACCGGGGCGGAACCGATTACAATGCTCGGCCCCTTGGCGGCGGAAGGATTCTCACGCAACCGGCGTTGGTATGGGATTCCGCCATCCAACAGAGCGGCTTCTAGAAGGGTCGAAGCGAAGACGCCGGGCTCATCTAACGATCCAGAGATTGTCACGGATGCGTCGGATGTCCGCAGTTTGAGGGCCGCTTCACGCAATACGGCTGATGCGGTGGTGAACGCCTGGAGATCTAGAAGCGACATATGCAGCGAAGGCGTGGTTCGACCTGCGGTTCAAAGACCTGACCACAGGGCATAGAGGAGATTACTCCACCATCAGACGGAGTTCCTCGCGCTTGTACACCCATTCGGTGTCAAGCTGCCCGCGACCTTGGTAGTAGCGTGATAATCGACGAATCTTGCTCTCGGTCAACTCAAGTTGGCGAGTGTTGTGTCGATCCTTTCGGTTCGATTCCAGATGATCGATGAGGCGCAGTGCCCGACGCATCAAACTCATCATGTCCTCAGGATAAATTGCGGTCACATCATTCTCTGCAAGAACTTGGCCAATTCTCTTGCCTACGACGAGACGGGTATCGGGAACGGCGTGTTGATCACGGAGAATGGTGCCAATCTGGGCAGTGGTGTGTCCATCGGCAGCAAGAGAGAGAATCAACTCAGTCACGGCCTTGGCGTCGGCGTTGGACCACTCGGGTGCCTTGTCGACAAGCGGCTTGGTGGAACCGCTCTTTCCGCGACCGGGACTGTGCATGCGAGCCATGTATAGAGCACCTCGAGCGTCCCGCCGACCTGCTCCCCCTTCATAACCGCTCCGCTACGAGTCAATGTCTGGATTCCCCCCTACGGGGGGATTATGCTGGAAATTCGAGCAACGCATGCGCTTTGAGAGGAGCAATTGTGTCGCGTGCTCCAAGACCAACGAGTTCGATTAGGAAAAGAGAGCCCAAGACTTCAGCACGAGCGTCTCGGCACAACTTTGCACATGCAGAAATTGTACCGCCTGTGGCCAACAAATCATCGATGATGACGACGCGTTGTCCCGTTGAAATGGCGTCTTGATGCATCTCAAGTGTGTTCGATCCGTATTCCAGCGTATATTCAACCCGACTGGTAGCGGCAGGTAGTTTCCCAGGTTTTCGCACCGGTACAAATGCGATGCCGAGCCGCTCCGCGAGCAATGGACCGAAAATGAAGCCGCGGGCTTCGGGTCCGACGATGATGTCGGGGTGCCAACCGAGTTTTGCAAGGTCATCGACAAAGCGATTGGTCACTTCTCTGAGAAGGCCCGGCTCACTCAAAACGGGGGTGATGTCTCGAAACATAATCCCCTCAATGGGGAAATCGGGAACTGTGCGAACTGAATCGCAAAGACGATTCAGAAAGGCATCGGCCATCATCAGACGTCCTAGTTTCAGTTCTGGAAGTACTGGTTGGCGTAGGCTCTGGCTTGTTCTGCCGTGTATCCCATTCCAATCAGTTGCTGCTCGTATGCCTGCTGTTCAGGAGTGATTGCAGTCGCCCAAGCCTGCTCGGTCGGGTCACCACCTCGACCGCTTGAGCGTAGAACCAGAGTCACACCCAAGACCACAACGAGTAGGAGAACGACGCCGGCTGCAATCATGATGTACAACATCATCTCAGAATCTTCGGAAGTTGTACTTTCTGAATCTCCAGATTGGTCATTGGCACTTCCTCCGTCACCCTCCAAGGAACAACCCGTAGCATCGACTGTGGTACCAGCCGGTGTATCCATGCAGGTGTCCTCATTGTCATAGACGCCATCACCATCTGAATCAGGGCAACCGAGTAAATTGGTTTCTGCACCTTCCGGTGTATCTGCACATTCATCGGTGGTGTCTGGAACACCATCGTCATCCGCATCGACATCCTCTACGACTGGACTCCAAATCGGACAACCGGTGCCAATCGTTCCCGCCATGATCCCCGGCTCATTTGGACAATCATCCCCATTGTAATCATTGGGGCCATTGTTATCACCGAATCCATCACCATCGGTATCGTTCCACTGAGTAGGTTCGTAGATGAATACGTCTCCACCATTCGAGTAGCCATCATCATCTGCATCTTGGCATCCAAGTCGATCCATGGTGGAGTCTCCAGGAGTGTTTGGACAACCATCTTGGTCGTTTGGAACGCCATCTCGGTCAACATCGTCTGCATACAATTCCTCTTCGTTGATGATTTCAAACGGCAATGAAATCATGACGTTGTTTGTCTCATTGGATTCAGCAATGACGTCGCCGCCATCCACAGTCAGTACACAGGTGTAGTTGCCCGTCGTGATGAGTGAACCGTCGAGGAGAATCTGTTCCCCATCTTGGTCGATGATTCCGTCATTGCCTTCCAGTGTATCGGAGTGACTGCCCTGAATCAGAGACATTACAAACGTCCCATTTTCGTGAACAAGTGTCATTTCCCAAGCAAATGGAGTGGCATCCATGGGACCGCCGATACTGCCGACTTGCGCGACAAAGTTCGCCGTGTACCCTGTCGTCTCTGTCGTCAACGGACAGTTGATATCCATCGCAGTTAGATCTGGTAACGGCGCATCTGTAGGTGTGAATGACAAATTATACCATCCAGAATCCCAATCGTCACCTGATTCATTGGCGTTGATTAGAACGAAGAAATTTCCATCCAGTTCGTCGAAATCAATGCCGGTTGTATCGACTTGAGCCAAACCATTGACTGTCGATTGTTCTGAAATGAATTCATCAATTCCATTCTCACTTGAATACAGTTCAATGTGCATTTCTGTTGGATTTGTTGCATTGTCAGTCTCCAATTCGATGGTACTGCCCTGCATTCCTGAAAGGGTGAATCGGTACGCATCTGTGGTGTCGGCTGGGTCCATGCATCCACGACCAAGGGATTCGGGATTATTGCCCACATCGTATGCGGTGTTTCGGTCAGAACCAGCATCATAATTCGATTGACCCCAATCCGATTGGATTCCACAATCGTATGGTGGAATGAAGATGGTTCCATTGGTCCAGATTTCAAGTGTGTAATTGGCCAGACCCGAATATTGTGAGACGTTGATGTAGTAGGTGTCAGCGGCCCCATCTGCATCGCTTCCCGCAGTTGAGACAGACTCATTGCTATCGAAGCTAGCACTGTTGTCCACAGCTGTGGTTGAAGTCGAGCCGGAGGTCGTATTCCATAGTCGCAAATCCAAATCTGCATCCCAATTATCTGCGGTTAAAACGGCTGTGATGTTCTGCCCGCGTCCCATCGAGAGCATGTACATGTCCGCTTTGTCACCACCGGATACACATCCATTGACAACACCGGTGAATCCGGCACCCAAATCGTAGGCTTCAGCCTCGACTCCGCCGACATCAGCACCTGTCGATGCGTCATCCACATTGGGACAAGGCATGCCTGAAATCGTAGTGACTCCAGTGCTGGCATTGTTGTTGTTGAGATCATCCGCTTCGGTCACGTTGCCCCAACCATCTGGCCAGACAATCCAATGGTAATCATCACTTTCAATGTCGTCAGGAATGGTCACTTGACTTGTTTCAACGGAATTGCTACCTGCGGTGAGGTAAGGACCTGCGATTTGGCTTTCAACGACGAAATCACTCCAATCATATGTATCGTCCAAAGATAAGATGAACACGACATCGTATGGATTGCTTGAATTTGTGTCACCCGGGCCATAATTCTCAATTGTGTAGGTAACGTCAACTATGTCTCCCGCCGTTGCATTGGCTGGACCACTGATTGTATTCACTGCGAGGTCGGGCTTTGGAACGGAATTATTTGTCCAAATATCGAGTTTGTAATTTCCGTCACCATTGTATTGCCAAACCTGAACATAATGCATGCCTGCAGTTGTGGTGTTGGTTGAGAACTCAACACGCTCAGTCGCCGAGTAAGTCAATGAATAATCGACATATCCAGTTCCTGTTTGCGGATTTCCACCGGTACTGTCAGAGACGACTAGATCGAAATCGGTGTTTGTCCCATCACCAAAATCACGCAACTGAATGACAACATCCTTGTTCGCTGAGAGTTGGATACCATACCAATCCTCGGTATCCGTCGTGTCAATACACCCGTCCAAGTTCGTCACCGTCGGGTCATTACCCTGTGATTTTGCTGTGGCTGTAGTATTCCCTGCATCTACTGGTGTGCCAGCGTCAGTCTGGGTGGCAGGGCAGGGGGCGCGAGCCCCTGTATCCATGGTTCGGTCGGCCTGTTTCAGTGCATTCGGATGGGTTTCATCATCCGTGGCGACGTCGATTCCCATGTGGGGAGTCAGTATCGGCGCCAATGCTGAGAGAATCATCAGCAGGACGAGGGCGGTGCTCAGGTGGTTCGTT
>JAKUOE010000114.1 GCA_022449845.1 Candidatus Thalassarchaeum sp. | reverse complement strand
TCCAGAAGACCTAGACCGGGTGCTAGGGTGGGGTGAGGACCTCGACCAACTTGAGGCCGCATTGTTTGAAGAAGCCGGAGGGCAACGTACTGAATTTGCCAGCGGTCAGTTGAGGATGATGCAGAACGCACAGATTCAACCGGGTTTAATTCCGCTCTCTAGTGAACAGGAAGAAGGATTGGCCGATATCCTGTCATTCGCACAGAATATTTTCGGTGGAATGGCTGACACACGAGATGGGTTTGCTGGCGACATCGGTGGAGAACGTAACTGAGGGATTTCGTTGAGCGATGTCGCCCATCTTCTGTCTATCGACGACCTCGGCGAAAATCTGCGTAGCATTCTCGAATGGGCCATCCACTACAAACAAGATCCCGACCCTGATTACGATTTCAAACCACTCGATGAAATGAGCATTGGATGCATCTATGAAAAACCCAGTACTCGAACTCGCGTATCGTTTGAGGTAGGTATTCACAAATTGGGTGGGCAAGCACTGACGCTTCTCAAAGGCGACATCCAGATGGGGAAATCTGAAACTATTGCAGACACGGGCGCAGTCCTCTCCCGCTTCCTCGATGGAATCACCTACAGATGTTATGGGCACGAGATGGTTGTCACTCTTGCAGAGAACTCTACAGTACCCGTAATCAATGCACTATCTGACAAGCATCATCCTTGTCAAGCGGCTGCAGATCTGATGACCATCATGGAAAGAAACCCCTCGCTAGAAGGTGAGCGCGTCGCATGGGTAGGAGATGGAAACAACGTCCTACACGATTTAATGCTGGCCTGTGCCCTGTTGGGCGTCGATTGCATCTGGGCTGTTCCACCTGGTTTTGAACCTGATTCAGAGGTAGTTGAACGTGCGACAAAGATCGCAGAGGGAACGGGTGCTGAAATGATTCAGACTCATGACCCTGTTCACGCATGTACAGGCGCCACCATTGTCTATACCGACGTTTTCATCAGTATGGGCGAAGAACATCTCACCGATAAGATGGCTGCATTTGATGGATTTCAAGTCAATGAGACACTCGTCTCTCACGCATCGGATGACTATGGATTCATGCATTGTTTACCTGCCCATCGTGGTGAGGAGGTTACCGATGGAGTCATTGACAGTGAAAATAGCATTGTTTTCGATCAGGCTGAGAATCGGATGTGGGCACAGATGGCCATTCTCACTTACCTTTGCAATCCACCTGCCTTCTCAGCATACACTGAGTTGTATTAACTTGCAATGAGCACGCTGGCGAGGAACCCCCCAAGCCCCAACAACATCGCCAATCTCAGGCTCCTCTGGGCTGCGTGGTCTTCCCCTCTATAGAGGCGAGGTTTGATGGTCACTAGCATGAACATTACAGGTGTCTGTGTGATTAGAAGCCCCATCGGTAATATCCCTCTTGCGTATGGGAAAACCAATGGTAAGAGGGATGCTAGTATCAGTAATTGAGCCATCCCTCTTGCACGTTCTGGGCCGACCTTCATGGGCAGGGTCTCTCTGTCAGAATCACCCATCTCATCTTCGATATCCTTGACAATCTCTCTGGCTGCGTTGACCAGCATCGCCACCAAGGCGACAATCCACACCAATGGTGTCCAAATCCCGGTGACAGAAGCAGCCCCGAATACGATTACAATGCCGACTAGAAGAGATATGGCGATATTCCCTGATAATCCCTTATGTTTGAGCATGAATGAGGCTGGAACCACCATTTCATAATGGAACATGAGTAGAAATGCGACGAACCAAATTCCGATGCTTGGTAGCCACGCAACTACATCATCAGAGTATAGGGCAGCAACTGTCATTGCAGAGAGGAGTGATACAATCGATAGCAAGAAGGCAGCCCGGCCAACTGCCTTGGCCTGCATCAGTGTCAACTCACCACTCGGAATTGGCCGCTCGGGATGATTCAACGCATCAGCTTCATGATCTTGGACATCATTGAAGGCATTCCAGGCTCCCATAAATGTGGCTACACATACTGAATGGAGGGCAACGAGAATCATCTCGGTCTCTGTGAATGTGGTCTTCACCATCAGTGCGCCAACAAAAACCGTTGAAGCACCAACGAGGACATTTCCTCCGCGAGTCAACCGCCAGATAGGGTGCCCCATCATGGGCTCGCCTGAGTAGACAACACTTGATGCCTACGCTGTCGCCTTTGAAGGCCCTGAATCGCCATGATTGCGACCAGATAAGGACCACAGGCAGACGCTGTATCGTGCTCCTCTGAAGAAGTCACGCACACTTCCAACCTTCTCAAAGCGCCTATCCTTGGCTAGGATATTGCCGACTTGGTTCATCGTCGCTCCCCAACTGAATCTCTCGTTGAGGTGATCGAAGACCTCTACTGTGTTCGCACGTTCTCTCTCGCTGAGGAATTTGTAAACTTCCTCTCGAAGTCGCTTTGTTCGACTCACGCCATCGCCTCCAGGCTACGACGTCGAAGATGCATCCAGACACTCGGTTGGGCAAGAGGGCGCCAACATCCATTCTCTTGTTCGCCACTGGCGTGAACCAAGGCTCCATCTTTCGGGCTTCGTGGTCTGCGTGTGGCCACAAGGGTGGCGAACGAGACCGTCTCATTTTCCTGCAACATTTTGGTTTGCATGGAAGCGTCTAATGTGGGACTGCCTATGAAGAAAAGCAGGTGGGTGAAAATGAATCTGAAAGTAGTGATGTCACCCAGTAACACGGTTTTCAGATTCAATGATGTGTGAAACTGAACACTGCAGCGCCAAGTCGTGGCGTTCCGTTGATATACGGGCGATTAATCGCCGGTCACACGCTCGTATGGTGTAGCGGCCCATCATGGTGGACTCTCAATCCATCGACCCGGATTCGAATTCCGGTACGAGCATCTTGCTTTGCAATCCGGTTCTTCCGTGACAATTTTGATGTGTAGGACACCGGTCGCCTGACCATGGACGACTGGAAAACATTCGACATCGCGAATCCCAGCGAAGAGCACGCGATGATTCGCGAGATGGTCCGGGACTTCGTACGCGAAGAAGTAGAGCCGCAAGCTCTTGCCCATGATCGTGACGAGAAGTTCAATCTCGAACTATTCCGGCAATTGGGTGAATACGGCCTTCTGGGAATCACGATTCCCGAACAGTACGGAGGTGCAGGGATGGATGTGACTGCTGCAGCCATTGTCAATGAGGAACTGTCTTATTCAGATCCTGGCTTTTGCCTTGCATACCTTGCACATGCACAACTCACAGTGAACAATCTTGCAGTCAACGGTTCAGACGAGCAGAAAGCGCGTTATCTTCCGGGACTTTGTTCAGGTGAACTCATTGGATGTATGGCGATGTCAGAACCCGATTATGGAACAGATGCATTGGGCATGACGACTACTGCAACCCTCAACGACGATGGGAATTGGAGCATAAATGGCAGAAAGATGTGGATCACAAATGGAGTCATCGATGACGAGGGAACTCCCGCTGACATCGTTTGGCTCTATGCGCGAACAGGTACCGATGATCGCGGCCGTCCAGAGATTTCGACATTCATCATCGAAAAGGGCATGGAAGGTTACAAGTCTGGGCAGAAAATCATTGACAAACTCGGCATGCGTGCCTCAAACACATCAGAACTCGTCTTCGAGGATTGCATCGTTCCCCCCGAGAATCTGGTCGGTGAACTCGGCAATTCGATTCGCCACATGATGCGCAATCTCGAACTTGAACGCATCTCATTGGCCGCTCAAGCGGTTGGAATCTCTCGCAGATGTTTGGCTGATATGACTCGCTATGCCGGGGAGAGAGAAGCATTCGGACAACCGATTCGTGAGTTTGGACAAATGCAGCGCCATATCGGAGAATCATGGGCCGAATACAGGGCAATGCGGGCCTACCTATACGAGACCTGCCGCGTCACTAGCCTCGCATCGGGTGGACACCGTTTGGATTCGGATGGCGTCAAATTGTTCGCAACCACAGCGGCCAAGAATATCGCCGATAGAGCTATTCAGGTCATGGGTGGTTACGGCTATGTCGGTGAATATGTCGTCGAACGATTGTGGCGTGATGCAAAACTACTCGAGATTGGTGGTGGGACCTTGGAGAGCCATCAGAAGAACATCACAAGAGATCTCGCGAAGAATCCCGAACCCATTGAGGAATAGTGATGGCTTCGAAAGAGGCACTCATCGAGGCCTTGAGGCTGAAAGATGTCGTTCGAGCCGGATGGGTGCGGGCCGGAGTTCAGAATCCTGAATCTGTTGCCGCCCACTCATGGGGAATGGCTCTATTGGCGCCCCAACTCTGCCCTGAAGATGTGAATCTCTGTCGCGTGTTGGAATTATGTATTCTCCACGATTTAGCAGAGGTTCGAGTGGGTGACATCACACCGCACGACAATGTATCACCTGAAGAGAAACATCGTCTTGAATCAGAGGCCATAGAAAATATGGGCGTCGATGCCGCCGCAGCATTCTCAGAGTACGAAGCCCAACAAACACCTGAATCCCGTTTTGTACGATATCTGGATAAATTGGATATGTCACTTCAGGCCGAGATTTATGAGAGCCAAGACCTGAACTTATCAGAATTCAAGCAAGAGGCTGGAGATTGGTAGTCCCGGGAGGATTCGAACCTCCGTCCCCTGGACCAAAACCAGAGATGATGGACCGCTACACAACGGGACTCCAACCGGTCGGGAGCATCGGTATCACTTGACCGGTGCGACTGAACAAGGACGGGTGAGATTAAGCCCGAATGGCCACTGTCGCGG
>JAKUOE010000113.1 GCA_022449845.1 Candidatus Thalassarchaeum sp. | reverse complement strand
CATTGGACATTCGATCAACCCACGCGTGCAGGCTTGGTCAGTCACCTCACGTACAATGAATATCCCCTTGAAGTCGAATCATTGACCATCCTCGACGAAAAAGGTGTTCGTACACTCGAGGATTTCGAATGGGTCCATGGCAATGCCGAACATGCATGGGGATTATTGCATTGAAACCCTCATCATGCAGACATAAGATTCATCACCGTTCGGAACACAGCAACAGATGAGGCAGAAAGATGACGGATGAAGAA
The DNA here is from genome assembly GCA_022449845.1 of Candidatus Thalassarchaeum sp. Lineage (GTDB taxonomy): Archaea > Thermoplasmatota > Poseidoniia > Poseidoniales > Thalassarchaeaceae > MGIIb-P. Next base: position 4,525 of record JAKUOE010000113.1, on the reverse strand, counting down.
TTGAAGCGTAGTGTCGGGTCAGCGATTGAACCGGTTTCTATTGGCGGCACCGAATTCACACCGACACCAGAACCGACACCTCTCAATGAAGATGAGGCTCTTCGGGGCAAACTTCGTCTGTACGATGAAGAAGAACTACTGATGATTCGTAGACCCTCTTTGTTCGCTTTCATGCCATTGTATTTCATTGGAATTTTCATCCTTGCTGCGCACCTGTTCTTTGGTAGAGATTGGTCTCCAGAAGACCCTGCTTGGTACGAATGGATTTTCTTCAAGTTAATCGATTGGAGTGGTGCATTTGGTGGAACTGGATTTGCGTTCATCATGCTATTCTTCACATGGTTGAATCGATTGCTCAATCATCCAGCCAGTGGACGTTGGGTCACCACATATCTGCTCGTTGTTTCTCTGACTCCCATCTTGATTAATATCGATTATATTCTGGCCAATTTACCGTTTGGATGGGGGACAGAAGAAGAATTCTTTGGTTTCGATTACAACATGACAATTGCTGGAATTGTCTATTCTGTGGTATTCCTCGCAATCACATTCTGGTATCAGAAGAGTTTCCTATACGCTGTCACCACTGATCGGATTATTCACCATCAATCATTCATTTACGAGCGAGATGGGTTGACCTTCCTCCACGAGAACATTAGAGCCGTTATGAAGCGCCGTTCTCCACTGGGGGCATTGTTTGGATATGCCACTGTCTACTGTAACATTGGCGATCAGTCCCATGTTTCCGCTGAGACCGTCGGTGGAGGTGTAGCGGTTTCAACATCCACAGACTCAACAACCACCTCGGGTGGAATTCTGAAGTGGATTGGTCGGCTATTCTTCCTCGTAACCTATCAGCGGACTGTGAAGACCGAGAGATTCACCCCGGACATCTCGTTCTATGGTATCCGAGAATGGCAAGAAACCTATGATTTGATGTTGAAGATGATGGATGCAAACTCTGCAGTAACCAAGGCAGAAGAGCAACTTGAAGTCCAGAAACAAATGGTCGAGTTACTGTCAAAGGCACAAGACGATGGTGCGGATGAAGACCTGCCTGAGATGGACGAGTTGCTGGATTTCTGAGCACCTATCTCCGCCGCTTCCTTCTTAGGGCGAATCGACCCCGCAGGGGTCGATGTCAGACGAGATGATGCTACAAGCCGCGCAAGCAATGTCAGCGGGCGATTTCAAAGGAGCAATGGATGTATTTCAGAATCTAATCGATTCCGAACCCGAAAACCCGGTTGGTCACTACGGTTGGGCTGAAGCGGCCTTCATGCGACTTTCCATCGACATGGAAGAGGATGTACCTGCAGGAAAAATCATGCAGGTTTACAAGAAAGCCATGGCGCTAGATGAAGATAATCTAGAGTATGTTGCCAGTTTTGCGAATTTCTGTTTAGATTGCGGCCGGATTCCAATGGCGATTAAAGAATATCAGCGCCTAGAAAAAATGGCCGACTTGGCCGATATCCCTGTCGAAGATACCCTGTTTGATGCCAGTCGCTTGATTGTTGATGCGATTGAAAGAGTTGGACAGGGACGAGATGACCCGATGATCCAGCCATGGATGAGACAGGCCCTAGTTTGGGCTGTTGGTGGCCTTGGATATTCTGCTGAAGACGCAATTTCCACCCTATCGAGTGAGTGAGTGTGAACTCATGGTTGAGGCGGTGAGAATCGCCGTCGCGGTCGGCTATCTGGGTAAAGGGTACAGTGGTTCGCAGGTTCAGCCCAACGTCCCCACCGTTCAAGGTGAACTCGAGGCAGCCCTAATCCGTCTAAATTGGAGTGAACATGGAACTCACCCCGTGACTCTTTCCAGTCGGACGGATGGCGGGGTCGATGCGCGAATGAATATCGGTAGCTTCGACATTCCTTCGACAATATGGGAAGGAGTCGGAGAACGAGGCATCATCACAGCATTGAATGATCAGATTCCGACGGATATTCGTATCTGGGCGGCCCAATCCGTCGATTCAGAACTTCGAACTCGCAATGCTCACTCTCGCACTTACCTGTATCGATTGCAAGCATTGGAAGGTTGGCCTACCGTTTCGGTTTCCGAACTTGAATCGTGGTGTTCTATTTTCGTTGGGGAACATGACTTCTACAACTTCTGTAGGCCTCAGGAAGGACGCTCCACAGTCAAGCGTGTCCTTTCTTGTGATCCTTGGTTGGATTCTGACGGCGGCATCCTCGGTTTTTCAATTCAAGCGGAAGGTTTTGTGTGGAATCAGGTCCGGCGCATTGCATCAGCCCTGTTGAGAATCGCTAGGGGTCGTATCTCCCTTGATGATGTTCTTCAGGCACTGAATTCCCCTGAGATTGCCGCTGATTTCGGTCGTTGTGAACCCGAATGGTTGACACTATGGTCGATTGAACACCCCGGCACCCCTCACCTATCATTGAAGGCCGAGATTGGTTTTGATTCCCCTCTCGTCTCTGTGACCCCATCTGGTGGCCGGGCCTATCGATTGTGGGCGAACAAGGCAAGGGCCGAGCAGGACCAATTGCATCAGGCCGCTTGGTTGCTTCATCTCAATTCAGATTGAGTGAGACAACATCTCCATCAGAGACGTTGAGTGTATCTCTCAAGAAATCGATTGCAATGACTTCCACGACATCGACGTGGCGGGTTAAGTCTGGAATCAGAATCGCACAGGGCAATGCTGCCTTTCCTTCCACCTCGATGGTGGCGTCGAATGCCGTCGCGCCACCAAAGGATCGGCCTTCTCGCAAGAATCCTCTGATTCTGTTCTTCTCGATTCCTGAGACATCTATGTCTGTTGTTCTAACTTTGATTTCTTCATCGATATCCAGCGTATCGACGCCAGAGAGGTGCCTCAAGGCAACGTAAGCGACCAGATCATCTCCGTTGACTTGGACATTGAGTGTACCTGGCCAAGCTACATCCCCCAGAATCAATTTGAACTGTTCCTGATAGTGATCCTGAGCCATGAATACGTGAGCACGCCCGAGGCCACTGCTAACCGTTCCCGTGAGGCGCATGAGCGTGCGCGTGCGCATCCCCCTCATAACCGTTCAAGCGTGAACGAATCCCCTTCGGAAGCGAGTGCCCATCCACTGGCTGCAAGTTCTGCTACTTCTGACGAGTCTGGATTACAGAGTGGATTCGTGTGATTCAGATGGATGAATCGAATATCAGGGTCCTCTGTTTCACGTTCACCCAACCGTTCTAGACTCTCTGTGACTGTTGGGTGAGGGACTTCGGACATATCTCGATGCGGCAATTCTTGCTCGTCCCAGAAGGTCCCGTCTAGGAGAGCGATGTCGACCTCCAATGTCGCCAGCCATTCACGAATGCTCGCTTCACCCAATGTTTCTGCCCATGAGTCGTGGTCGGGCATGAACAGCAGATTGCCCCCATTTGCCTCAATCAATAGAGCATGATTATCACTCAACTCATCGCGATGAGGTACAGGAATTGGGCGAATTCTGAATCCACAGCCAGGAGACGGTTCAAACGCCTCACCTGAAGACCACACATTCGGAACGATGACACCTTGTTCACGTAAAGCACGCCAGATTGGATTGTTCTCAATCAAATCAGCCACAGATTGACTGCAATGCATCGTCAGATGTGATGCTCCCATGACTTCCTTTCCGAACAATCCGAGCCCATCCACATGACCGAGATGTGCATGCGTGACACTCAGTGAACTCAGAGGCCCCTCCATCGGGTCAACTGAATGCCAGATTTCGAATTGCTCCCCCATCGCGCGACTCGCCTCAATCAGATGCGTCGAACCATCGGATCCAACGATTCCTAGACTCACTGGATGGCGCCTCAATGCATCATTCGCACGCACTCGAAGACAACATTCACGCGAACATCCAGGTTGGGGGACTCCACCATCCTGTGCCGAGCCAAGCACCGTCACTCGGACATCTCGCATGTCAGGCCCTAGGCCCCTTTCGCCATGAATGTCTTGGCGTAAGCATCAACAGCCATTCCGGGTGTGGAAGGTCCATGGCGCGCGAGCATCGATGGATGGATGAGCGCTACGCAGAGTTGCTTGCTGGTGGTCTCAACTGGGATCCTCCTACACTCGAGAGTGCAAGCGAGCCCGAATGCATGGTCGATGGCCAGCGGATGATTATGCTGTCCGCCAACAATTACCTCAATTTGACGACACACCCCAAGGTCGTTACCGCAATGATTGAAGCGACGGAGAAATATGGCGCAGGGAGTGGTTCTGTCCGAGCGATTTCTGGGACGATGGATATCCATCTTGCAGCTGAAGAAGCCGTCGCGAAATTCAAGGGTGTTGAGGCCAGCCTCATCTATAGTGCAGGGTATACTGCGAATGTTGGCCTGATTCCAACATTGGTTCAGGGTAAACAGGATGTCATCATCTCAGATGCATTGAATCATGGTTCAATCATCGATGGAGTGCGCCTGACCAAGGCCCAGAGAGCCGTCTATCCTCACAACGATATGGCGGGGTTGGAACAGGCGCTCAAGGACCATGCCGATGCCGAGCGTAAACTCATCATC
>JAKUOE010000112.1 GCA_022449845.1 Candidatus Thalassarchaeum sp. | reverse complement strand
CATTGATGGTTAATCCAAATACACCTACACATGAATGCATCAATACGACGGGTGGACTTTCCATGGGGCAGATTCGATGGTTGCTTTCAAGCGCCTCCGAATCCACCCTCACATCATCAGGCATTCATCCTGGTGTCGTTTGGAGTTCGATTGTCCCCAATGACGATGGCGATGGTGAGCCAGAATGGAGGGATTTGCATTCCTCCTGCCCCAATGAACCCATTCACATCATGCACCGTTGGGAGAATCGCTCAATTTCTCAGATGATTTCGGCCTTCCTATTCTGTGATCATTGCAATTTCCCTGAAGATTGGTACGCTGGGGACAACACGCCATCGGGACGCCAGCGAATCGCTCAAGAAACCAGAGAAGAAATCATCAATGGTGTCGCCAACAATGATGATGTCATCGGCATAACAGAATTGCGTGCTGCAATCGATTATGACTCAGTGTACCATGTACCCATTTATGATAATTGGACACACGGCGCTGCAGCTGCTCAGGCAATGGGGAACACTGCGATTCTACCGACCTACGAGAACAGTACCTCAGGAGTCTGGCCTTTCCAAGATGACTACCGCCTCGTGATTCGTGAGGACCAATTGGATGAATTGCGACCGTTCCTATCGTGGATGCTGAGTGAGGAAGGTCAGGATAACTTCGATGAAATCGGTTTTGTTCGCTTGGATCCGCAAGCCCGCGTCCATGCAGGTGACCGCATCGGCATCAACCTCCGTCATCTTCTACCCGATGACGACGGTGATGGAATCTGGAATGGTGATGACCAGTGTCCGAATACCGATTCAGGCCTGTCCGTTGATTCCAATGGATGCGCACAGAACCAGCGTGATGATGATGGAGACGGACTCTTCAACACTGACGATGATTGCCCCTATGAAGCAGGAACTAGTACACATCCTGTCGTCGGATGCCCGGATACTGATGGAGATGGGTGGGCTGACAGTGCCGACGCCTTCCCCGATGAACCCACCCAGTGGAATGACACTGATGGCGATGGCTTCGGAGATGAGAATGAAGGCTTTCAGGCCGACGCTTGCCCCCTAGAATACGGCCTTTCTACCGGTGATCGATTCGGCTGTACAGACACCGATGGAGATGGTTGGTCCGACCTTAACGACATGTTCCCTGGCAACCCATCGCAATGGGTTGACGTGGATGGTGATGGTGTAGGTGACAACTACACCTGGGGCAATGTCATCAATGGTGTTCGAGTTTCTGAGTATGGCGATGCCTTCCCTAGCGATGCCACCCAACACAAGGATCGTGATGGTGATGGGTATGGAGACAACCCTGACGGTTTCTTAGCTGATGTATGCCCCGATATGGCCGGTTCAGCAACATTGGGTGGAAAGGTGGGGTGCCCCGATGCGGATGGAGATGGATGGGCCGATGAGGATGATGCCTTCCCTGATGAACCGACGCAACACTCGGATACCGATGGCGATGGATATGGAGACTCGGCGACGGGGCTGATGGCTGACAGTTGCTATGAGACTCCAGCAGATGAGATTCATCTGGTCGACAACCAAGGCTGTGCTCCATCAGAACGTGATGGAGATTACGATGGCGTCAGCGATGCTGATGATGTCTGCCCCAATACTCCTGAGTTGGAACTCCTCGGAGTCGACGACAACGGTTGCTCTGAGAGTGAGCGTGATTCTGATGGTGATGGCGCGATTGACTCAGTCGATGAGTATCCGTACGACCCGACACAGACCATCGACACCGATGGAGATGGATTTGGAAACAATCCATCGGGGAACGATGGTGACGACTGTCCCAACGAAGCGGGAACATCGACTGGAAATCTCCGTGGTTGCATCGATGGCGATGGTGATGGGTGGGCCAACGTCGAGGACATTGTCCCGAATATCGCAACTCAGTGGAACGATACCGACGGCGATGGATACTACGACAATTATGCGAACATCATGTGGATGGATGACGAGATGCGCGTGAACCTCTCATGGCCAGGGCAACTTGTTCCCGGTGCACGAGATCCAGATCGATGCCCACTCCATGCCAACCCATTCCAGAATCTTGAAAATCCAGGCTGCCCGGATGATATGTATCCAGCAGGCGATGATACGGGAGACAACACCTCCAACAATCCAACCATTACCGCTGACAATGAAGGCGGTTTGAGTGCAATGACTATGATTTTGATTTCTGCCTTGATTATATTGCTGATTGCAATTGGGGGAGGTTTGACAGTTGTTCTCAAGAAGCCTAAGAAGAAGTCTCGACCCCGCTCTATAGCGAAATCAAATGATGAGCCGATTGTTGAATCTGAATCTGAACCGGAAGAAGAACTGTCTCCTGAAGACGACCCCAATTACAAGATTGACGAGAATGGTTGCGAATGGTGGTACGATGAGGGCGCTTGGTGGTACCGCACCCCCGAGATGGAAGAGTGGACCGAATACGACAACTGAGTTCACCCCCCGAAGGGGTAATCAATCGACGTGTGCTCGAACTCACTATGAGCATCCAGAAGATTGCCGTTCTCGGCGCTGGACAAATGGGAAATGGCATTACACAGGTTGCAGCGTGTGCTGGCTACGAAGTCACAATGATTGATATTGAACAGGACTACGTCGACAATGGAATGGCCACAATTGAGAAATCACTCTCCAAACTGGTGTCTAAAGAAAGACTCTCTCAGGAAGATGCCAACTCCGCACTCTCGCGGATTTCTGGTTCAGTCGACAGAAATTCTGCTGCGAATGTAGATCTAGTGGTGGAAGCTATCCCTGAAATCCCTGAATTGAAATTCTCTACATTTGCTGAACTTGATGGCATCTGTCAACCCAACACAATCCTTGCGAGCAATACGAGCAGTATCAGTATCAATGACATTGCTGCAGCCACAAACCGCCCAAACAAGGTCATTGGGATGCATTTCATGAACCCAGTCCCCATCATGAAACTCGTTGAAATTATCAACGGTTCAGAGACCGATACAGAAGTTACTGCCGCCGTTATTGAAGCCAGCGAGAAGATGGGGAAGACGGCTCTATGTTGCAATGACTCTCCGGGCTTCGTCTCGAATCGAATTCTTTGTCCGATGATTAACGAAGCAATCTTGACGCTTCAGGATGGTGTTGCAGAGCCCGAAGCGATTGATGGTATCATGAAACTTGGAATGAACCACCCTATTGGTCCGTTAGCATTGGCCGATCTCATTGGCAATGATACAGTTCTCCACATCATGAATGTCCTCCACGATGGACTTGGAGATGACAAATATGCACCTGCCCCCCTACTCGTCCAGATGGTTGCAGATGGAAAACTAGGTCGGAAATCTGGACAAGGATTCTATTCATATTGAGTCGAAACACTCAGACATCCATGTGGTTGGTTAGATTCTGACCATGGGTGCCCGAAGCCTGATAAGTCGCGACACGCGGAAGCGTACCGATACACATGCCTGGCACTACTCGAGTCGAAGTTCGAACACTGAAAGTCGGACGCTATGTTGCGCTTGAAGACAACGCGTACAAGATTCTCGGCATGAGCAAATCCAAGCCAGGAAAGCACGGTGGAGCCAAAGCCCGTATCGAGCTTGAGGACATTTTCACCAAGCATAAGAAGAGCCACGTTGCCCCCGTCACCGATTCAATCAGCGTCCCTCTCATCGAGAAAGGCTCAGCCATCGTTACACACATACAGGGTGCCGAAGTTCATGCAATGGACAACAAGACGTTCGAAACACTGATTCTACCTCTTGAGGATGGCATGTCACTCGATGCTGGCGGCGAAATCTTGTGGATGGAAGCCATGGGTCGATACAAGATTATTCGAGATCATTGAGATTTAGGTGATGCACCTGGTCACGACTACCGCCCCGCTCTCGATTTCTGTTGCAGGGCTCGATGACCTGTCTGCCATTGAGCCGGCATGGTGGAGATTACTCAATCATCAGCAGACCCTCGATGATCGGGGCTCCTCGGCTGAACTGCGCTCTCAAACGAATGCCGATCGGGTTCGTAGATTCTTGGAATCACGGGTTCGACAAGGTCGCTTACTCATCGCACGACTGGAAGGTGAATTGGTGGGGATGTGCACATTTTCGCCCGACGGGTTCATTCTGGATTCATCGACCCAAGTCTGGGAGATTGCTGACGTCTGGATTGAACCTCACGTTCGACGACGCGGTTTTGCCACAGCACTCGTCCGTGAATGTGAACACGAGTGCAAAATGCGCGGGGCTGACGAAGTTCGTTTAACCGTCTATGCATTGAACGATGCTGCGGTTGGCCTTTACCAACGACTTGGATACACCATCACATCCCACACTCTGTCTCGTTGTCTTGACTTTGATGAATGAGCATATCTATGCCCACAAACCTAAGACCCCTGCTCGATACCGTCGAACCGCTCCGTAGGAGCGGGTGTGTCAATGTCAGGTGTTCGAAGGTCAGCCTACCGTCAACCTGTGACGGCCAAAGGTCTCGCCGCAATCGAGTCTGGGACCCTAACTTGGCTCGATGAGGACATGTACAACAATCTGAATACCGGATTACTTGAACAATATTTTGAGGAAAAGAACCTGAAAGAATCCTTTGAGGTTAGTCATTGGTCGCTTAACAAGATTATGATCGGCATCCTCATCGGCTCAGTATTCAGTGGTGTCACCGCATACATCGGGTTGAAAATCGGTCTGGCAGTATCAGCAGCGTGGTATGTTGCCTACCTTCTCGGCATGGCTCTGAAATGGTCTCCATCTGATGTAAATATCTCAACCAGTGCGACTACAGGTGCAACTCACGCATCCACTGGTTTCATCTACACATTCCCCGCCATTTTCCTTTTATCT
>JAKUOE010000111.1 GCA_022449845.1 Candidatus Thalassarchaeum sp. | reverse complement strand
ACTGCTGAACCACCCTCCGCCCCCCTCGATGCCTCATCCTCGCCATTGGATGATGATGGCGATTTCTTGGCCAATCACGAGGAAATGGTCGAAAAATCCACCGTTGATGACCGCGTCATCCAAGGTGTCATCGTCGTGCTTGCGAGTGGCCTACTTCTAACATTCATCATGGCTTGGACATTGTTCGCAACTGGCAAGGGCAAACGCCGAGAATACGAAGGCATGTTGTTGATGGTCGATGAGGCTGAAGGATTCGCTGGACTCGCACACGTTGAGAAGGAACTCGATGAAATGCTTGAATCGAATCGTCTCGGTGCCGGTCAAGGACTGTTGCTGAAGGATCGCATTGAATCACGCCGATTTACCATGGAGGACGACATCGCAGGTGCAGGTGGCCATTCTAACTCACCCAATACAGATTCTGATACCGATTTAGCGATGATTGAAGAGCATGGAAATGTGGCCACTTGGGGTGATGATGATTCACAGTGGACACCGGAGCAGCAGGCGTGGTACGCAGAGGCCAAACAGTGGGGCGGATATTACGATTCAGATGGAAATTGGGTTCCTCTTCAGTAATCGTTTTTGATTTTCACCAATAACCTTCGAAACCGCTTCACTGAAAGCATGCGATACGAAAAAAACCCCTTTTTGATTGGGGTAAGGATGCGGACCCTTGAAAAGGGGGTCGGGGGTCGCCGGGCTTACCGAAGTGGTGGTCAGAACCCCCTCGGCATCCTGCAGGTGAAAATGAATGCACCCTGAAATGAAGGCCATTTACGACAAGGTCGTTGCTAGAGATCCGAACCAGCCTGAATTCCATCAGGCGTGCCTTGAGGTCCTTGAGACCCTCGGGCCAGCGATTGAGGTTCATCCAGAATACATTCCAATCGTCGAACGAATCTGTGAACCGGAGAGAATCATTCAATTCCGTGTAACATGGGTGGACGATGATGGAAAGCAGCAAGTCAATCGTGGATACCGAATTCAATACAATGGTGCGATTGGCCCCTACAAGGGTGGTCTCAGATTCCACCCCAGTGTCAATGCGAGCATCCTCAAGTTCCTGGCTTTTGAACAGATTTTCAAGAACAGTTTGACCGGCCTACCTCTCGGTGGAGGAAAAGGTGGTTCTGATTTCAATCCCAAAGGAAAATCTGACGGTGAAGTCATGCGCTTCTGTCAGGCTTTCATGATGGAGTTGTGGCGCCACATTGGCCACAACCTCGACGTTCCAGCTGGCGACATTGGTGTCGGTGGGCGTGAGATTGGTTACATGTTCGGAATGTACAAGCGTCTTCGCAATGATTTCGAGGGTGGTGTACTCACTGGTAAGGGACGTTCCTACGGTGGTTCCTTGATTCGACCCGAAGCGACCGGTTACGGACTGGTTTACTTCGCGCGCGAGATGTTGGCCACCAAGGACAAGTCGTTCAAGGGCGCCGCAGTCGCCATCAGCGGTTCAGGAAACGTCGCACAGTTCGCCTGTGAGAAAGTTCTCGACCTCGGTGGAAAACCAGTGACTATGAGTGATTCAAGCGGTTGGATTCATGACCCCGCCGGCATCGATCGAGAGAAGTTGGCGTGGATAATGGACCTGAAGAACAATCGACGCGGACGAATCAGCGAGTATGCTGATCATTTCGATGGTGTAACGTACACCAAATCTCAACCCGATCCTTCAGTGAACGGTCTGTGGGCAGTCCCTGTCGATGTTGCGCTACCATGTGCGACCCAGAACGAACTCAATGGTGAGGAGGCTCAGTCTCTAGTGGACGGTGGATGTACCGCTGTCGCTGAGGGTGCCAACATGCCCTGCACCCCTGAAGCGGTTGAGGTCTTCCAAGCCAACGGGGTTCTCTTTGCTCCAGGTAAGGCGAGCAATGCAGGTGGGGTCGCGACGTCAGGTCTTGAGATGAGCCAGAACAGTCTCCGCATGAGTTGGACTCGCGAGAGAGTCGACGGCGAGCTTGAGAACATCATGATTCGGATTCATGAGAATGCCTACGAGACAGCTGAGAAGTATGGTCAGCCGGGCAACTATGTGTTCGGTGCGAACATCGCTGGTTTCCTCAAGGTTGCAGAGGCGATGGATGCCCAAGGCGTCGTCTAACCTTCCATTAAATTGCTGTTGGAGCCACGTGATCGTCGTCCTTGTCGTCTGGGGTGCGTACACGATTCCAGACGCCTGACATGAGGTCCCCGTGATGCTTTTCACAATAGTGGAATCGACGGTATGCTTCTCTGAATGAATAGGCCTTCTTGCCGGTGGCCACAAGATATCCTTCGGGCGATAGTCGAGATATGGTTGTCCCATCGCTATCACAGCCGGGATAATCACATCGAGGCATTGAATCTCCAGACATGCTTACCGTTCTCCCTCTTTCAATCCTCGTCCGACATTGGAGGTTCAATGACCACCAGTGGGACATTTGCCTCAACGTTATCTCCATCCCCACAGTGAACAGCAGTGACCTTTCCAGAAATGGGGGCTGCAACCTCGTTCTGCATTTTCATTGCTTCCAGAATGAGAATCGTCTGTCCTTCTTCAACAGAATCTCCAACACTGACTTCGACCGTGACCACTTTACCGGGCATACTGGCACTGACAGTACCGCTTCTCTTCCGTCCACCACCACCCGTTCGCATTCTGGCCCCACTTGCTTTCGATTCAGGAATCTTGAATTCAAAGGTCTCACCTTCGATGGTCGCACGATAGATTTCTCCATCGACATCAACGTCGACCTCGAATTCCTCACCATCGATGATGACTTTACGAATCTCTCCCATCGCATCACCTCCACGTTGCACGCTTCTGGCGCGCTTCCATCAGATTCGAAGAACCCATTCGAGTTCTACGATGATCCTGACTCCATGCAGAGCCCAATTTTCTGCCGAGTAATCCACGTTCGTCGACTGTTTCAATCATAGACAATACTGCAACTAGCGCAGCAGCACGCAGGAGATTTTGACGAGGGTGTGCCTCCACCATCTTTTCTTCGATTCTCTTGGGCTCGATGTTTCGGGCTGCTTTGAGGACCTCTTCCAGAGATTCTGCATAGGATTCCGAAGTCATAGTATCACCTCACAATGGAATGTTCCCGTGCTTCCTGGCCGGTCGTGTTTCTTCCTTGTCCAGAAGCATCCCTAGGGCCTTGATGAGTCGCTTTCGGGTATCGCTTGGTTCGATGACATCGTCGATATACCCCATGGCTGCTGCTTGATACGGATTGGCGAATCTTTCCGTATATTCATCGACGAGTCGTTGACGTTCCTCATCGGGATTTCCTGCCGCCTCGATTCTGCGTCGATGGATAATCTGGACAGCACCATCGGCCCCCATCACCGCCAGTTCGGCTGTTGGCCATGCAACGTTGTAATCCGCTCGAATATGCTTGGAACACATGACATCGTAGGCACCACCGTATGCCTTCCTCAAAATGACAGTCATCTTAGGGACGGTTGCTTCTGAATAGGCATAGAGGAGTTTTGCACCATGACGAATGATTCCACCCCATTCCTGATTGGCGCCTGGAAGGAATCCGGGGACATCGACTAGAGTCATCAACGGAATTCCAAAGGCATCACAGAATCTGACGAAGCGAGCGGCCTTGGTCGATGCATCGATGTCGAGGCAGCCGGCTAGAACCTTTGGTTGATTGGCAACCACCCCAACAGTCGTCCCATCGAGTCTTCCAAAGCCAACGACGATGTTGGCTGCATAGTCTGCCTGTACCTCTAGGAAGGCGCCTGCATCGAGAATGGCTGAGATAACATCGTTGACATCGTACGGTTTGTTTGGATCTTCGGGAATCACTGAATCGAGTGATTCACACAGTCGTTCTGCCGAATCACCTAGAGATTTGTTTGGAACCCCTGAAAGGTTGTTTGAGGGCAACAGACCAATCAGGTCTCTGGTGAGGTCCAGGGCCTCTTCATCTGAACCGGCCGTGAAGTGAGTGACTCCTGACTTACTGCCATGGGTCATCGCCCCTCCTAAATCTTCGAATGATACTTCTTCGTTCGTGACCGTTTTGATGACCTCTGGTCCTGTGATGAACATGTGAGCCGTCTGGTCCACCATGACGATGAAATCTGTGATGGCTGGGCTGTAAACAGCGCCACCCGCACAAGGACCCATAATGACGCTAATTTGCGGGATGACACCACTGGCTCGAACATTACGGAAAAATATCTCAGCATATGATCCAAGACTCGCAACTCCTTCTTGGATTCGAGCACCACCTGAATCATTCAATCCGATGACCGGTGTTCCGGCTTTCATCGCCATATCGAGAATCTTGCAGATTTTCAGTCCGTGCATCTCACCTAGACTGCCTCCGTATACCGTGAAATCTTGGGCATAACAGTGGACGGCCCGCCCCTCAATTGTACCATGTCCACAGCCCACTCCATCTCCAGGTATGATGTTCCCTTCCATCCCAAAATCTGTGCATCTGTGTTCAACCAATGCATCTACCTCTTGGAATGAGCCGTCATCGAGCAACATCTCCAAACGTTCTCGCGCCGTCATCTTGCCTCGATTGTGCTGAGAATCAATTCGTTGAGAACCACCTCCAGCTTCGGATTGAGCCTTCCGTCGACGCAAATCTTCCAATCGCTCGTCAGCCGTTTTCATGGTCCTCAAACCCCGCCTTAACACAGTCCGCCCTTGAAGATAGCCCCCTATGGGGGCTCTTTCTGCCATCCGTGGGGTTCAAGATGGTTTCACGGGTCGAGGGGTCATGGCATCACCATTGCGAATCGTCATTGCCAAGCCCGGACTTGATGGGCATGACCGTGGTGCAAAGGTGGTTGCACGTGCACTAAGAGATGCTGGACACGAAGTAATCTATACCG
>JAKUOE010000110.1 GCA_022449845.1 Candidatus Thalassarchaeum sp. | reverse complement strand
GCGAGACCACCCAGTTCAGGCCAAACGCCCATCTGTCGCTGAATCAAGAATGCGCCGATGAGGATTGCGTGTGTAGTTGGAATCATTTCCGCCATCCACACACCCATGAGTTGAGACCATGCATAGTCGGAACGGGGCATCGGTTGGGAGAGATCCATTGCCAATTCGCCGGTCAATCTGCGCCGGCTGACGGCATCAAAGCCGAGCAGTACAACACTCAAGGTGCAGATGAAGACGACAGAGGTACTCGAAAGAAACAACACATCTGCAGGCGAGGCGACCGTCAAGCCTGCCGGAACGATGCGGGAATCTGCGAATCCCCAACAGGCTGCACACAGTAAGAAAATGACAAGGGGAGCCAGAATCAACATCCGTTGACTTCGAATGTGCCGCTTGGCATCTTGAAGGCTCAACTCCCAAATTGTTTGAAGGCGATTACGCATCTGAATCGACCTCCGAGAGAATGGAGAAACCGGCATCTTCAATCTCCAGACCCGTGGCTGCTGAAATCACAGATTCAAGACCCGCAGGAACCGGCTGCAATCGCGTGAAGGTCATTTCAGGACCGAGTTCACTTCGGCGCTTGGTGGTCCATTCGCCCTTCTCCAGATGGAGATGGAAGGCCCATTCCTCACCCTCAGCAAGAGGGATTTCCTCAGCCTCAATGCCGTCGCCGAATGAGGTTGGAGCATCCCCCAGCCCTGCGATTTCGAGGGTTGCGCGTAGGCCGAGGTCGCGCTCAATTTCCGAAAGTGGACCATTGGCGACGATTCGCCCGTGATGCATGAGGACAAAGGTGTCTGCGAGTCGCTCCAAATCAGCCAATGTATGACTACTGACGACAACGGTCACACCCCGGTCTGCGAGTTGACGAACTAAGGTTCTGAAAGCACTCTGAGCGACCGGGTCCAAACCGTTCAGTGGTTCGTCCAACAGCAAAATCTCAGGGTTGCCCAACAAGGCGGCAGCCAAACTCAATCGTTGTTTCATCCCTTGAGAAAATGTCGACAAATCGTCACTCAAACGACCCGTCAACCCGACCAGTTCGAGCAGGGATTCACCTTCATCTATCGAGATGTTTCTCATCGTGCATAGGCGCGCAATCGCCTGTTCAGCCGTCCCCGGTCCATTCCATGTCACACGCTCAGGCATGTAACCGATTGCAGCTCTGCAGGCCTCAATCGTGGTGGCTCCCTCGACAAGCAGTTCGCCTGCCTCTAGAGGCAAGACATTGGCCATCACCTGAAGAAGCGGCGATTTACCAGCCCCGTTCGGTCCAACCAATCCGAGAATCGATCCTCCCGACAACGCCAGATCAATGCCACGAATCCCGGGCCCAGGTCGTGTAGCCCAAGGTCGGAAACGGCGAGGGCTGCGCACCGGGTATCGATAGGTCGCATCGCGCAGTTCCAGCATGTGCCTCGTCGTGCCGTGGCCTTCGTCCTTCATGGAGTTGCTGTGAATTGCCGTCAAAACTTGACAGAACGCCACATGATTCAATGGGGCCGAGGTGTACCGATACACATGGAGGTCGGCGGCATGCTCACAGTTTGGTTGATTCCATTGCTGTGTGTATTGGGTGTTGTCGGCGTTGAGTGGAAGTGGAGGCACCCTGAAACGCACATCGCTGATTTCTTTCAAGCGGATCCATTTACTCGAGGATTGGCCGGTCTCTGTCTTGTCATCATACTGGTTCCACTCGGTTGGTGGATTGCCCTTCCAGCGGGAGCGATTGGCATGGGAATTCGAGCCATTGCATCTGAAGATTCACGGAATCTTTGGCCCATACGCTGGCAGGCTCGCACCGCATTGGTCGTCGCTGTTGCCGCCGGTGTAATTCTTGGTGGGTTTGGTGGTGTTTCGAAACCTGTCGGAGCCGCAGATTGGGGCACACCACTGTTGACAGAGAATCCAGATGCCCCGGGGTGGCCTGCATCTGAACAGCACATCTGGGTCGATGGGGCGACCGTCATGGTCGTCAATCACGTTCGTCTCCCTGGAACATTGTCGGCAATCGGCTCAGGTTCAATGGTGCTGTGGCATCTGGAGAGTTCTGGAACTGATGATGCCCGTCTCAAACAGGCCATCGAGAATCTACCTGGTATCGGACTGCAGGCCGACTGGTTCACGTTGGAAACCACAGCCTATGGGCAATCCAATGATTACGATGGGGGGACGTTGCCGTATACCCTGAAAAATGTCAACATCAATGGCAACAAATTCGCCGAAATGGTCACCGTTGCACAAGGGACATGGGGAGGGGAAGTACGATTGTTGACCATCATCAAATTGTCCGTTCCAACCGATTCATTCTCACCATTCTACAACGATCCATATGCAGCTCAGCAAGTGGAGCCTTGGCTGGCGGCAAATGAAGGATAGAACACCTACGGTGTTCAACAGTACACTTGATGTGGGCCGGGAAAGCCTATTCAAGCGCCAACCAAGCCCCACCCATATGCGAAGTTCACCTAGATGCAACATCTTGGCCATCCTGTTGACGGTATTGATGCTCACATGTCTGGCGCAGCCAACCGCTGAATTGTCAGATGAATCTGAGCCTTCAGATGCAGGTCGACAGAGTTCCGTGGAAGCAGCTTGTGAAGGATTGACGTTTGAGGATATGTTCAATTACACTCACGCCACTTTCGACATCCAAATGAATGACGACTGGGAATCCGCATATGTACAGGCTGTCGCTTGGATTAATGGGACCCTCGCAGATCAGGTTCGATTGGATTTGGAAGGATTGTTTGCGGAAACTGGGCTACCCGGTGGCGGCAACGGATGGCTTTCTTCCGATGAATACCAAGCGATTGACAGTATTGCCGCAGAATGTGTCACTCAAACCAATCCTCGCATCGGATTCCGAGGCGGACCTCCACATCGTGGCGGTGATGGCGTCAATTGGTACAATGCGACCTGGGAGAACACGGATGAGACGCCTTTGACAGTTCAGGAATGGAATTTGATGCCGATGAATCACATCGATGAGCGTTCTTGTCAACAAGGCTCACCAAATTCAGATTGTGTTGAAATCCCCAATATCCCCCTCTCTCCCGGAAGAGATTGTGACACGACCATCAACGATCCCGATGAATGTAGAATCATCGTTTGGTTGAATGGTACCTTTGTTTTCGAGGGTATGACACTTGGTGGAGCGGCTTCGTATGATGAGTTCACGCTGGCCATGAACACCTCAAACATGACCAATGCAGATCTTGCGGCCACTTATCCAGCGGTAGATGGACTCCGAGTTGGAATGTTCGAAGAGTGTGATGGTCGAGCGATCGATGCAGAAAACAACGACAATCAAGGGACTGCGCCGGTTCCTGGAACCTGTACTTCAGATGGGACTGTCTCCCATGAGAGTCGACTGGTGAGTATTGATGGAGAGACGCGGCTGCGAGTCGAAACACATGTCGAGTATGACATGTCAATCTGGCCAACAGGGCAGGACATGTTCTTCGATATGACCACAGAACCTCCAGAAATCGATGATCCACCTGTTTGGACTGCTGCTGCACCCGAAGAAGGCAACATCATGCCAATTGCAGACGATGGAGTCGTCCACTTCCTCTCCACATCTCAGATGGGAGCTTGGGCAACCGATGACCAAGGTTCTCCGCTGATTTCCTGTACGGGGGCTCAAGGATGGTCAATGTCTAGCGATGCGGACGGATTGTCTGCCGATGCTCCAGCGGGAATCGACAGTACCACTGTAACCTGTTTAGCAACCGATTCCGCTAGTCAGAGCACCGGAGAGCGCAACTACACGCTACAGGTCCCCATGCGCGTCTCAGGAACGGCGAACGGTGGTACGGCAACGGTGACGATGACACCGACTGCAGGGATGCCCAGCATGAATGCGGTCGTCACACTCGTTCAGGAAGATGCACAAACCAGTAGTGATGCGGTGACTGTTGACAGTGAGACGGTGGTCTCCATCGACCTCTCTGCGATGTCACCAGGACCTTTCATGGTCCGCATCAGTGCTGATGGAAATGGAATGGCGGATTTCTCACACACATACGATTTGGGGATGTCAAAGGCATCTTCACCCCCAAGCATATCCATCGTGAATTACGAGTGGATCGGTGAAAACTACGAAATTACGGGGCAATTCAGTGATCCAGACGGTGACCCAGTCACCATCTCAGCAACGATTTCTGACGGAACCAGTAACTCATATGCATGGGGAACAATTCAAACCAGTGGGAATCAATGGATGGCGACGGGTTCAGGAATCCCCGGTGCAGAAGCAAATTCGATTGTTCTCACAGCCTGTGACAACTGGAATCAGTGCTCAAGTCAGGCCCACGAAGCTGGTGCGACCCCCGGTGGAGATGATGATGATGACACAGTGACCCCCCCATCCGGTGAGAGTGACGATGAAGAAGAAGGGTTGGCGGTTGCTGGATTTGTCATTGCAATCATCGCACTTGTTTTCGTCGTCATCATCGCAATTGTAGCGATGGTAGTGATGCGACGCAAATAATGAGGGAGCCTTGATAGGTAGTCGCCGGCCGCCTCGGCTTGGTGACAGCATGGCCTTTGAGGGACACATCAGAGAAATCAGTCATGAAGGCGGTATGCTCGCACCCTTCACTGGCGATGCTCCCAAACTCGGTCAAATCCTACAATTGCCTGGAGGAAAATGGATTGGGAAGGTTGACACCGTCATTGGAGAAGTCAGTGCAGCTGTTGTTCACATCAGTCCATTTCGTGATATAGAGGTTGAATTATTGGTTGGTCAGCCCGTCGAAATTGCACCCCCCAAAGAAAGACGGGATTCGCGAAGAGACCGCCGGGATGATCGGGGCGGGCCTCAAAAGAAAGAAGGAGACTGCACATGTTCAAAATGCAACAACCACAACTTCGCTTGGAGA
>JAKUOE010000011.1 GCA_022449845.1 Candidatus Thalassarchaeum sp. | reverse complement strand
CGATGACACGCCAATAATCACACCAGATAGTGACAGTGAAACATTCTCGATTTGGGTTGTGTTCGCTATTGTGTTCGGGGGCGTTGTAGCGTTGATTGGATTGTACATGATTATCACTCTGTCCAAGGATGAGATGGAAGAGATGTTGGGTACTTCCTCTCACTCTCGCGTCGAGCCCGATGAATTCCAGGATCTAGAATCCGAACTCGCCGAATTCGATTAGAGTGGGATGTTCCCATGCTTCCGAGGCGGTTGCCATACCCGTTTCGACAGGAGTGATTTGAGTGCTCGAATTAATCTCATCCGCGTCTCGTTTGGCTCAATCACATCGTCCAACCAACCATTTCTTGCGGCGACGTACGGATCTCCGAATTTGTTCTTGTAATCCTCGACAAGCGTTGCATGTTTTGATTGATAATCCTCGGCGTCCTTGAGTTCGCGCCGATGGATGATATTGACCGCTCCTTCGGCTCCCATCACTGCTAGCTCACCGGTTGGCCATGCGACATTGTAATCCGATTCTAGATGCTTGCAAGACATGGCTAGATATGCGCCGCCGTATGCCTTTCGAGTCACTACAGTCATCATCGGAACCGTGGCTTCAGCGTACGCGTAGAGCATCTTTGCACCGTGTCGAATGATGCCTCCCCATTCTTGCACCGTTCCCGGCAGGAATCCCGGTACATCGACGAATGACAGAAGAGGGATGTTGAATGCATCACAGGTTCGAATGAATCGAGCAGCTTTGATACTCGCATCGATGTCAAGACAACCTGCAAGCACCTTTGGTTGATTGGCGATTATCCCTACAGAGTGTCCAGCGAGACGGGCCAATCCAATCACGATATTGTCTGCATACAATGGAAACAACTCAACAAAATGTCCATTGTCAACTGTGGACTGTATGACTTTGATCATATCATAGGGTCGATTGCTATCATCGGGTACAATCGAAGAGAGTTCAGGGCAGTCTCGGTCAGAGGGGTCTCCTGAGTCAAGATGCGGTGGGCTCGCTCCACAATGGTCTGGGAAGAAAGAGAGCAATTCGACTGCGATTTCCATGGCGTCGTCTTCATCACTGGCCGTGAGGCAACAAATTCCAGAGCGCGATGCATGCATCTGAGCACCCCCTACCTCTTCGGTCGTCAATTCTCCACTGACGGTTTCTTCGGTCTCAAGTGGGCTTGAGAGGAACAATTGCCCATGTTTCTCGCCAAGGATGACGAAATCGGCCAATGCAGCAGCCAGAGCCGACACACCAACCACTGGACCCAAAACGAGACTAATCATCGGCACTCGGCCCGAGCAGGATACGAAATAATCCAACATCTCCCCAGTCGCAGCCAACGAATGGACACCATCGTGTGCTCGCTGCCCTCCTCCATCCCAGATGCAGATGATGGGTACACGCGCCCGTTCAGCCATTTCGACAACTTTGGATATCTTGTTCGCATGCATTTCACCCATCGATCCTCCGAAAACAGTGAAATCCTGACTAAAACAGAACACTCGCCGCCCATCTACACTTCCGTGACCCGCGATGACTCCATCTCCGAACTGTGGATGCATGTGCATGTTATTGTCTCGGTTTCGATGGGTAATCAGTGCATCAATCTCGACAAATGAATCGGGATCTAACAGGGAGTCAATCCGTTCTCTGGCGGTTCCTCTTCCGGAGGCACGTAGTGCCTCAAGTCGAGCCATACCGCCTCCAGCAGAGGCCTGTTGGCGACGCCATTTGAGATTCTCTGCGTCGTCGCCCATATCGCTCTCCATAGGAGAGCGGTCTTTCATGAGAGTGGTTCCTTAGGTTCACAAAATTCCAATTGAAAAACCAATTTCTCAATTGAAAATTGAGGATGTATTCTCACCACATAGATTTGCATTCCAGCCGGTTTGCACGTCTTGTCCGGTTGAGAGTAGGAAATGCAACTTGACCAGAGCTGCATCGGGACCTGTGGTTGCATGGTTGCCGATCACACCGAGTTCCTGTTGTTCTCTGCCCTTGCTGTAAACATCCATGTGAATGGGTCCATGGATACATTGTGTGACCATGACGGCAACACCTCCATTCGCGCAGTAATCCGTCACGGCCTTGCGCATGGCGAGATTTTCGGGACTGTCTCCCTTCGGATCTTCAATCGGAAGGTGACCCAACCCAGTCCCGTGGAATAGGATTGCATCATAGTTTGCGGCAAGTTCGACCTGATCTGCATACATGTGTGCGCCCGCGACAAGTTGTAGAATCCGTGTATTCTCGTCGAAAGCAATCGGTTCGCTCGCTTCCGGGCGAGTGGGTACTTCGGCTTCTACATCAATCACACATTCCCCGCCTCGATTGACTGCAATTGTTCCGAGGGGTTGAGTGTTGATTCCCTGGAAGGCATCTCGCTTGCTCGAGTGGAACTTTCGTGTTGAGCAACCCGGCATCACAGCACAGACTCCGTCATCATTTCCGGCGTGCATAATGATGACACTCGCGTCCCCATTTTCCCCGGTAGGTGCGGGTCCGTGGGCAGCCCAATGGACGGCTGCAATCAGGTTCTCGGTCCCATCCGTCGACCCTCGATCACTGCTTCTTTGTGAACCGGTGAAGACGATTCTACCCGGTGGGCGTTTCCCGTCACCAGCCCATGCGAATGCAGCCGCAGCAGCAGAATAGTGCATCGTATCCGTGCCGTGCGTGATGACGACACCAACTGCCCCTGAATCAAATGCCTCCTTGGCTTCTGACATCATCGCCTTCCAGTGTCTGGCGCGAATATCATCGGACCACATATTCCCCAATTTCTTGGTTCGAATGCGTGCGTGTGCGGCCAATTCAGGCACTGCATCGAGGAGTTCTTCAGGTTCAAATCGTGCAGCAACTGCTCCGGTCACATAATCGACTTTGGATGCGATTGTCCCGCCAGTGTGTAGAATCCAGATTTCCGGGAGTTCAGAATCTTCATCAATTCCTGAATCCAGATTTTCTTCAACCACAACGGCTTGGCTTAGAAGCGATATTTCCGAGACCTCAGATTCCGCGAAGGTCACGTTGTAACCATTGTCGAGTTTGACTGTAATATGCCCACTCGCTGCAGGCGACAGGAGGATGCCTTCGTGTGTGACTGCCCCCTCTGGAGTAGATGCGGTGAGACGCACACGGTCACCACTGGCAGGGTTACCCATAGGGTACTGGGGCACCAGACATCCCTTCAACCGAACGGTCTGCTTGAATGGATATACTCATATTCCGCTGTTCGGTCGAACCGTCCGTTGCCGGGGTGGCGTAGTTGGTGGCGCGTCGGACTCATAGGACGGCCTGCAAAGGCACGAGATGAGAGCGATAAACCTCGAAATGTCTGAGACATCCGAAGGTCAGGGGTTCGAGC
Organism: Candidatus Thalassarchaeum sp.; assembly: GCA_022449845.1. GTDB lineage: Archaea > Thermoplasmatota > Poseidoniia > Poseidoniales > Thalassarchaeaceae > MGIIb-P. The sequence continues at coordinate 20,021 of JAKUOE010000011.1, read as the reverse complement.
CCCCTTCCCGGCACCATCAATTCTAAGAGCGGACGCTCTCAATCGAACCGTCGACTCAGTACGGCCTTCCGAACCCATCATAGGCGTTCTTCCACCCCGAAGGGGTGAGGACCATGGTTGACCTTTCGACTGCAATGGCTGCTGCTGCGGCCAAAGAGAAGCGTCGAGGTGGTCGTGAAGGCGAGAAGAAACGACCTGGTGGCAAGGTCGGTACTGAACCATTCGATCCTGCGGACCATGTCATCAAGGAGAGGGCAGACACGTACTCGATGTGGTTGGTGATTGTGTACGCTGTGACGATTGCAACGGTGATGCGTTACGCAATTATGCCCTCTCTTTCTGGTCCAGCGAGCGTTCTTTGGTCACTCCCCTTACTCCTCATCGTGACCATCCCCCCTCTTCATCGAGTGATTATCAGCAAAACATATTCCGATCGATACACCTTCGGAAATTGGTTCCGTGCGAGTTTCCTCTATACCTTCACATGGCTCGCAGTGTGCTTTATTCTCGTCAATCCACCACTGGCCGATATATCTCCTCCAGAGATCGCCAGTAAGACGAAATTGGTCGACCTCGATGACCCGGATTGGAACCGCCCCATCGACGATCTTGTTGTTGAAGACAATCTCAGTGAGCGAAGCCTTGCTCTTGCGTTCGGCGTTCGCGACAATGTCGATGCCTCTGATGTCACAGTTCAAGTCACCATTTCGACAATGGGTGATTCATGGAACTGGACTGGAGCCAGCGAGGCCCTTCGAGGCGATTGGGACAATTATTCCGATAATGTCTCAGGAATCGTTACCAAATCCACTGATGTCCCGGTAATGATTGCCCTTCCTTCCGATTTCGTAATCTCATCCGGTGTGACTTACACGATTGAAATTGAGTTGCATCAATCCGGTGACCCATGGGAGCTTGAAGAGGACCGAACCTGGCGATTTACCCTGACTCCTTAACGTCACTTTCGCGCATTTTCGGGGCACTGCTCCACTTTCACTTTCAAATCGCTTGCTCCCCTATGGGAACGAAGGTAGTCCGGTGACCTGGCCTGTCACAACTACCGAGGGATGCAAATGCTGAACGAGAATACAATGGAAAGACTGACAGAAATGATGGAATCACTGGCCAATCGAGTGATTCGACGGAAGATGGGTGTGGCAGCCGACCTGCTCTGCTGGACCCCTCTCGCCCCCGTGATTCGCGCCTCACGTCGAGCGAGAATCGAATCACAGACCCACGAAATTCGATTGCGGGAGAAGGCACGGGCGCTTTGCGAGGATGCGACTCGAGATCACGCTGATCTGTTGCTTCCCGCTTGGGGCTGATTAGGCCGTCAAGTTCGCACAGATTGACGCCGTCATCGAGTCGAGTTGCAGTGATTCACCACCGCCTTCGACAAGACGGAAATCGATTAATGCCATCATCTCTGTAATCTCAAGTTTCTGCGATTCACTGAGAAACTCTGCATCATACAGAGCCCTGTGCAGTTGATTCACCAAATCCGTACCTGCCAATCCGAACTGGTCTAGAATGGAACGTAGGCGTCTACGAGCAGGATGGAATCCATCCTCTTTGCAGGCGAGAAGATATCCGTGCAACTCTTCAGGCGGTGCCGTCGCAGTTGTCTCATAGATGAGTGCCCGTGTGACATGTGTGTCCAAACTGGCACTGACCTGCAATGCTGTAATTGCTCTCCGCAGGTCTCCTAGACTCACATGAACGATGGCCTCACAGGCATCTTCATCCAATTCAATCTCTTCCGTTTCGGCTACGGATTGAATTTGCATTCTCACCTGGTCATCGGCGAGTGGCCTGAAGCGGAATACAGCACAACGTGATTGAATGGGTTCGATGATTTTAGAAGAATAATTGCATGATAGGATAAATCTGCAGGTTTCAGCATACTGCTCCATGATTCTCCTAAGTGCACCTTGGGCATCTGCCGTCAATGCATCTGCCTCATCCAGAAAGATGACCTTGAATTCGACACCCAGTGGACTGGTTCTTGCAAATTGCTTGACCTTGGTTCGGATGCTATCGAGTCCTCGCTCGTCACTGGCGTTCATCTCCAACAGATTCTCACTCGATCTCTCCCCGAAAACATCGGAACACAGAGCGAGAGCCGCGGTTGTCTTTCCTGTACCCGGAGGTCCCGCGAACAAGAGATGTGGAAATGTCCCTCCTTCAGCGTAGGCTGCTAGGCGTTCAACAGTGGCTGATTGGCCTCGAATATCCCTCACCGTCTGGGGTCGATGCTTCTCAACCCACATTTTAGCCATCGGAATCGGGGCGTTGTTTCAGGCGGGCGTCAATGAACCTATCCCATCCACAGATTTCCCTGAAAACTCGTCAATCATTGACCATACGTAGTATGGTCGATGAACCGCAACTCATTAACAGTAGTTGGGTCCGTCCTAGCGCGAGGCCCATGACGAGCGGAGACAGGAATTGGAGTTCAACCACAGGAGCCATCCTAATGGTGAGCTTGATGATATTCAGTACATGGATACAGGTAATTGACAATGAATCGACTTTGGAAGAGGCTCCAGTACCACGATTTCTAAGCGCGAGTGACACACTGTCATCTGATGCTCAGACCAACTCAAGTCAGCCTTCAACCAACTATGGAAGTGCCAACAATCTCCTTGTCGGCGATTATCCAGCATTCACCAATGCGAGGATTCTCGCCAACATTCCTCTGACATTGAATGCAAGTGGTGTTCTCCCCTCCACAGCCGTCGTCAGTAGCGCAACTCTAGAGTTGAGATGTCAAAAGATTGCGCAATTGGATACCGGTGATACCGCGCTCTACCCTGCTCGTTTGTTGACAGACTTCGATGAGGCGAATGCAACACACAATGTCAGCGATACCGGAATGTCATGGAATGAATCCGGTGCTGACGGAGTCGGCGCTGATCGAGGTCACTGGGAACCCGGTGACATGGTTTCAGTTCCCGCCAACCAGTTCCGAATCTTCACATTGAATCTGACATCATTGGTTCAGGATGCCCTGCGAAACGGCGAGAGCAACATGAGCATCGTCATCTCGGGCGTGGGCATGCCGGTATTTTGCGCCTCAAGCGAACATCCTTCCAGCGTTCGACGCCCCACAATCGATTTCGAATACACTCTCGGCGTTGCTCCCTCACAAGGCAGTGTTGTGATTGCCGGACCTCAAAATGGCGAGATTGTCGCCGATCCAGATGAACTGCTCATCATGCCGGATTACAGTCCTACAATCTCGTGGGACAATCTTTCTTCGAGCGATATTGAAATTCAATTTTCCTCAGATGATGATTTCCGTTCCGTTGATGATTCAACCAGACTTTGGAATTCCTGGGATGATTCCAGTGATTTCTCGATGAGCAATGGTGAATTCTACACTCCTGCCGGTGAAGCTGGACTTCTCAACGGGACATGGGTTTGGTTCCGCATGCGTTCTGTAGATAGTTCAATCACAGGCCCTTGGGTCAACGGAATGTTTGGCCTCCCAGCGGAAATTGGTGAATTGAATGGACAAGGGCAGGCTGAAATTGACCTTCGAAATGATACTGTGAATCTTGGATTCGGTACAGTTCACGATACTTGGGTCATGGATGGCAATACATCCTACAACGGCAACGACGACTACAGAATGCGAATTGGCCATTCCAATGACTCCACCGAAGGCAACATGCACGCCTTCATCCGAGTCAACATGGAAACGGTCCCCATTCACGACAATGTGACCATCCATGAGGCGACTCTGAATCTTCGACGAACCGATCGAACCGGAGAGCCAATGATTTCGGCCTGGCTGATGGATTCAAGCACGGGCCATGTGTTCAAGGAACTGAGTTATGCAAACAGTAGCAATGGAATAGCTTGGACCAATGGTGGCATGGACAATATTGTGGAGAATGCTCTCCTCTCCACTGTGAACGGGAATCAAACAGGGACCTCTACTCTCACCTTCGATGCAACACCCTATGTTCAGGCATATCTTCACAATGGCCACGTCGGCGACATGGATTTCATCATCACGAGTGAAGGTCTGGCTGGCGAAGAAATTGAAATCGCGACTGGAGATGAACCGTTCTCCTATCGCCCCCATCTCGACATTCGATATTCGTGGGGTGATGGGACACCAACACCAGTAGCGACCAACATTACACCTGCACCCAACAGTGCTGCATGGGATGTTGTCAATTGGGAATTGCAGAGTACAACCACTCCAACTCTGACATGGGATCCTGTTTCGGGCGCCGATGTCGTCATTGAAATGGCCGAATATGGCTTTGGCGATTCGATTCTCCTCCGCGCTGACAGTCGTGACCACAGTGGCTTTGATTTGACCAATGGCGAGTACGAGATTCCAGGCAGTTGGGGTCTTGACTGGGCACAATCCTACCAATGGCGAATGTCGATTGTTGAGGATGATGAACAGAGTCCATGGTCGGACACGAAACTCTTCATCTCAGAAATCAACTCGACGAGTCTGGGTGGCGGCGAGCATGAACTTCGCTATCGACACGGCAATGGTACGAGTCAAAGTTTGGCTGAGTTGCCCGATTGTGGCGACCTCACTTTGGAGGGTGGTGCCGCCTCAGGAATGAATCTCGACGGCCAAGATCTCACAGCATCCGACAACCAGGTCATTCTGGTTGGATGTGATTTGAGCAGTCACGCCATGCCGGATGGTTTGGCTATCGTTTCAGCGACGATGCGCCTTCGAACTCTTCAGACCTCTGGAATCGGTAGTTTTGCCATTCCGATGACCATGTATGAGAATGGTGAGCACGATTGGAAGGAAGGCTACGCCACTTGGAATACCACCGACGGCAGCACGCCTTGGAATGCGCCTGGAGCGAGTGGGACAGAACGCGTTCAGTCGCTTGACACAACCGATATTGATGCCGACAGTACCTGGTATGAGTGGAATGTCACAGCAGCCGTGCAGAGCGCAATGCGCACTGATTCACAGGTTGATTTCATCCTAACTTCGGATAGTTGGAACGCCGTCTCCTTCTATGATCGTGGCAGCAGTTCAATGCCCGAATTGGTCATCATTTACACCAACGGTTCGAACGCCGCTCCGAATGTTCCGATTGACATGAACCCTGCCCACGGAGATTGGATTCTCAGCGGTGACTACACCTTCGCGGTGGACCAGACACCCACCCTCTCCTGGAATGAAACAGGGACGACTGTGGCCAATGCATGGCAGGTTCAAGTGGATGGAGACAACAGTTTCAGTTCCAGCGCCTTGCTCACCTTCTCTTCGTGGATTGACACCAGTTCCTTCAGTGGAACCTCGTTCACATTCGCCAACGATCTCAGTGCAGGTGAGGAATTCTATTGGCGCGCACGCGGTATTTCAGCGAGCGGTCAAATTGGTCTGTGGACTGCAGGAACCAGTTTTGTCATTCCAGATTTGGATGTAAACCAAATTGATTCAGACACATACAAGGTCAACATGGGCCATGGAGACATTTTGTCTGATGGAAGCATGCCTTTGTTTACCGATACATGGATTTCTTGGGCTTCCTCAAGTTTGAATGATACTCACGCCGATGAAGACACCCTCTTCATTTCAGCGACATCGAGTGCCCTCATCGAGATTCCAATCGATGGAATCGGTGCACTACCACATCCATCCAATGCGAAATTACTCGGGGCATCTATCAGTTTCCAGGTCCTGACCAACAACTCAATTACACCTGCAATTGCAATCTATGAAACCCTACAAGATTGGGATTCTTCGGCCACAGGACTTGCCTATGACGGCTCGACAAATTGGAGTGCTCTCGGCGGTTCAGGGGTTCAAGATCGTTCAGAATGGGTTGATGGTGTCATTGATCAAGCAGCCAGCACTCGAATGATACTGGACATCTCTGAAATCGTCCAAGCCGCCATCGCCCGTGGTGATGACAGTGTGGGATTGATGCTCAGCGTCGAGGCAAATTCCAATGATCAAATTGTGTTGGCCAGTACAGAGACACAGTTTGATGCCAATGAACCTGAACTCACTTTGATTTGGCAGAATGGTACAGCGACAACACCGACGCAAGCGGCGACCATTGTTTCTCCCGCGAATGGCGATATTCTGTGGGATTTCCCTTCAATGTCTGCAGAGGATACTCCGCTGTACTCGTGGAGTCATCCAGCTGCGTCCAATGTCACGGACTGGCGCTTTTTCGGATACTTGACGGACGATGGCCCTTGGGGTGGCGTAGCAATCTTAGACAGCCGAACATGCGGTTCTGTCTGTATTTTTGATATGGCAAATATGACAGCATCCACTCCATCCGTCGCCCTAGATCACGATGAAGGATATTCATGGATGATTCAGCCGATTCAAGATGGGATGTATGGTCCACGTTCGGCGATTGAAAATTTCATTGTTCCAATGGAAATGGGTGCTGCCATCAACAGCACCGATTATTGGACCTCATTGGCGAATGGAAATGCATACTCCGCTACAGGAACCTATGATGTCGCGCAAGGTGCATACATCGATTCTTGCAGCCCAAATACGGCTTACGGAAACACTGCAAACAACTTGAATGTCGGTGCTTCCAACGGTGGACCTGCATGTACGAATGCAGGTCACGAATCTCGTTCACTCTTGCGATTTGATGTATCCAACGTACCGATTATGGACAATAATCCATGGCAGGTCCTCGAGGCTCATGTTGAGATGTATCGAATCGGCGGATCCAGCAACTACGACACCGGAATTTCAGTCTCCAATGTACACTGTTCTTGGGTTGAAGGCAGCGTCACTTGGAATTCTTGTGCAACCAACAACTCATGGCAGGTCGCTGGTGTAAATGGTGCAAACGATGTGGATATGCCCATCAGTACAACTGATGTGACCAGCAATGGCTGGTATTCGTGGAATGTCACACACCTGATGCAGTACGCACGCAGCAGTGGTTCCGATGTACTCAATCTGCTGTTCGCTTCTGAAGATCCCAACCTTTACGCTCGACACTCTTTCATCCAAGAGGATGCAACAGGTGTCTATCAGTCGTTCAGACCCATGCTCAACATCACCTATCGTGCGGGCACACAACCCGTGACCACAGCACCTTCATGGGATACATCACTGACGACAAACAGTCCATTCACCGCTTGGGATGCGAATTCTTTGAGGCCGACCCCGGAAGACCCCCTCGCCGCTCAATGGAACCATCCTGCCGCAAGCAACATTGATGCTTGGCAGATTCAATATGCAACCAACGATCGATTCACAATTGATACAGCGATTTTCGATTCGAGTGATTCAAACACATGGGGAGGCAACATCAGTTGGGATTTGACCAATTTGACAATGCACGTCCCTGCGATTACAGCGCAAGGTGATCATTGGAACCATCTGCGGATTCGTGCCGTTCAAGACGGTGTTTACAGCAATTGGTCCACCCCATTCCAAGCACGTGTACCTGATTCCCAGGGTAGTGATGACGGCGCGGGCAATTACACGGTCACCATGCAGCGTGGTGCTGTGTTCGAAGATACAGGACTCCTACCAAGCATGCCTGATTCGTATGTGACATCCAATACCTTTGGACAAACAACGAATTATGGCTCCTCGGCAACAATTGCCGTCGGTTTGGATCCGGCCGATACAGCCCACGACGCTGTCGGACTGGTTTCCATCGATTTGGGTGAATATCCCTATCCATCCACAATGTTGCCGACGGCGGTCACATTGTCGATGTACGTCGTCAGTGTAGCAGGTACAGGTGCCCACAGCATCGCCATACACGATTGCAGTGGTTTCACCGAAAACACCGTGAATTGGAACAATTACAATCCAAACACACAGTGTAACTCGACTGCATCTTCCTCGATGACATCTGTCTCGTCAACTGGTGGCGTCTGGTATGATTGGGATGTCACTGGCATCGCCCGCTCTGCATGGGCGAGCAACGGTGTGATGAATCTGGGTCTACAGACCGGCTGGGCTGGAACGGTTTACTTCAATTCGGCCGACGGCTCATCTGCATTCGCCCCCAAACTTGAGATCGAATATGTGGACAATCCAAACAACGCGTCTTCGCCCGCACAGGTGACACTCATCTCCCCTGAGCAGTTGGAGGTTGTGTACAGCGTTGGGCAGAACATCTTGGGCATTGATTCCCGTCCGGTACTCACATGGGATACACTCGGTGACGCCACGGGCTACATTCTCATTCTCAGCAATGAGAGTGGCTCACAGACTTACGAGTCTTGGGATTCCAACAGCAATTCTGGATTCTCTCTCGGTTCCACTCCTTCGATTGATTCGACATGGACGCCAGACTTCGATTTGGCCATCGGTGAAATTTACACCTGGTCTGTCCAAGCACTGAACGGTTCTGTTCCGGGACCACGATCTGTTCCGTGGACGTTCGGAATTGGTGATCCTACAATCACCTTCCAAGGAAACCACGTTTACAGCATCGAGATTCAAGAGGGCTCGGATGTCGAGGCACTGGGCCATGTCCCCATCTGGGACACCTACATGAGCGAAGGAGCCATTGACACAGCCCATGGAGAAGACGACACCCTGCACATTGGAACCGGTTGTGATTCACTTGCAATCAACCGATGTTATGGTCTGTACCAAGTCGACATGGGTCAAATGGCCCCATTGGGTCAGTTGCCTGTGAACACACATTCTGCTCAGTTGTCCATCTACTCCGATGGAATCAGCGAATTTAGTGTGGCGAACTATCTTGATCTAACTGCATACGCTCTCATCAATCCGAACTATGAGGAGAATGGAGCCACTTGGAACTCTGCTGCAACCGGTGTCAACTGGAGTGCTGCGGGTCTCCAATCGGGTACGGATTATGTCGCCACGCCTCTGGACACGGTTCGCGTCTACAGCAACTTCGTGGGCGGCTGGCTACCCTTCGATGTTGGTGGAGCTATGACGCCCATGAACGGTACGATTTCCATCGTCATCATGGGCGTTGCGAATGCTGGTCACATGCTGATTGATGTCAAGACCAGTGAGTCCCTATCCTCAAGCAAGCCAATGTTGCACTTCAACTACACACTCGTTGATTCAATCAGTTTGACAGGTCCATCAACCACAGATGCAGACACCAGTATCCAATTCTCCGGTTCGCTACTGGATTCTCTAGGCAACACCCTATCCGGAGGTGTGCTCTGGTCCTGCTCGGATGGAACCATCGATACAAATGGATATTTCACACCATACCACACTGGAATTGTGACGATTAGCGCTTCCTACGGACAGGTCGTTGAATCTGTGAACCTGACAGTTACGGCAGGTGTACCGACGATTTTGGTCGTCGTTCCATTGGCCATCTCACTGACAGCTGACGAAGTATTCGACATGACAATGCTCGAGGTCATCGATGCAAATGCCAACGTTGTTCCCGGTGAAACAATTACCATGACAATCACCAATGGTTCGTTCTCACAAGGTGTTACATACAATCCTTCAAGCATGGATTATTCAGTTGTCACTCCTGCTGGAACCGTCAGTTGGATTCCCTGGACTGCGGGTACGCAATGGATGAATGTCTCTTGGGGTTCTCAGTCGGTTTCGATTGAGATCACGGTCAATACCGGTGCTCCGTCTTACTTCGTCGTCACCGGCGATAGTATGGTTGAGGCTGGCAATACGACCACATTGGACATCGAAGTCTATGACCAGAAAGGCAACATGAAGGATACCAGTACATCTGGTACTCTGACTTGGGGCGCTGAGAATGGAGCAATGGACAATGCCACTGGTGCCTTCACCGGTGATCAAATTGGAACTTGGCGCATGTGGGTAGACAGTGATTTGGGGATTCACGCTGACTACTGGCTCGAAGTCACATACGGTGACATCGCTGATGTCGAAGTCACCGCCGTCGGTCCATCCAACACCATCATCGTCACAAGTTCACCCACCTTGGACAGCATCACGCTGACAGCTGACGATTTGGTCACCTTCTCTGTCGTGCGTATCGACGTTCAGGGCAATCATGAATCAGTGGATCTTCCGATTGATGCATGGACTTGGTTGAATGGTCAAGTCAATGCAGGTCCACCAACGACCTGGGATGCTGCTGAACAAGGTTCATCTTGGGTCAAGGCCACACTCGAGGGTCTTGATGTCGTCATCCCCATGGCGGTCAATCATGGACATCCAGTGTCCATCGAGGCTCGCACCACGAACCTCGTCCTGGTCAGTGGACAAGATTCGGCTACAATCTCAGCCTTCACTTCCGATTTCGATGGAAACGAGTGGAGTGTTTCAGCGACATGGTCCATGGATTCCTCGGGTCTTCCTGCTGGAGGAGAAAGTTGGTTGGAAGACTATGGAACAACTGCAGTATTTGAGGCGGTAACCGTCGGAGATTGGACGGTGAACGTTCTGTATGTGTTCAGTGTACCCGGTGTGGGCGAGCAATCGGTTTACAGCGATGTCACATTCACTGTTATGCCTGGACTTCTCAACTCGATTACAACGGCATCTGACGTGCTCATCACAGCCGATGGGACGTTTGATTTGACCCCGGATGCTCGGGACGGACATGGAAACGATCTGCCTGAGGACTCTCTCCAATGGCTTCAATGGGATGCGACCGAAGTCCTCGCGCCACAGACTTGTTCGAGCACCGTTCAAGGGTGGTCTGAGATTACTCTCGACATGCGTGATGCGAATTATGTGTGGGACGCCACCACTGTTGGAAGATACACCATTTGTGCAGTAGGAACCAACAACGTCCAATCCATGTCCACCGTCGAGGTCATCGTTGGTGAGGTCGCCAATGTCTGGCACAAGGCCTACTCGACCTTCGATGAGTCTGGCGACATCGTCGTTCAGACTTCAACTCGAATCACTGCGGGCGATTATCCACTTGTGGAAATTTGGGTGGCCGATTCAGATGGAAATGAATTCCAGACAGATCTAATCTCTTGGACCAGTTCCACCTCAGGTTTTGCAGAAGCGCATATTATCGCCGCCAACTCCAATCCACTGTTGGAGATTGGCAACTTCCGATTTACTGGAACGACGAACCAAGTCTACGAATTGAGTTACAGCGCTGGCACTTGCGGCACTTGCTCCGGAACTTGGAATGTGACCGTTGATTATTCGAGTTTGTTCAGTCTTTCAGCAGTTGCCAGTTCGTCAGGGGTTTCCAGTAATATCTTGACAGTCGAACAGCAAACGACGGTGACCTTGAATGTCGAAGGTTTCGATCAGTTCGGAAACATGGTTCCAATCTCTCTCTCGGATATCTTCATCGATGAGGATTTGGATTCATTGAATGATGCTACCATTCTCGATGACACCTCGGCTGAGGTTTACATGTTGAATGAGGGTATGAACACACTCACGGTGTGCTCTGGAGCGGTTTGTGACCAAGTTCAGATTACTGTGGATAGCACCATTCCCGGCTTCTTCGAGTCCAATTCACCGTGGTCTTGGATTGGCCTCGGCTTCGTTGTGATACTGTTACTGGGTGTCCTCCTTGTCGTTGTCGTTCTCATGCGTCGAGGAGATAGCGATGAAGAGTATGATGACGACCTCTTTGACGAAGAGGATTACGAAGTTCCTGATTCGGCTGACGACGTGGACTCGTACTCAGAGCCCGCCGCCTCAGAGACCGATCATGGAGTCGATGATGACCCCAACTATCGTGTTGATGAGGATGGTACTGAATGGTGGCAGGACGATGCTGGTGTCTGGTGGTATCGAGACCCCGATATGGAAGACTGGGCAGAATGGACAGAATAGTCCAAATTGCTCAACTTTGACCGTCCGCCATAGGCGGACGGTCTGGCGCGTTATTCAAGTCCCATGAGTTCTGTCGTCATCCCATGCGAGTGGCGACTCGGTCCTGTGGGTCTGCTGCCTTACTCATCGCCCTCCTACTTCTGCAGATCTTTGCGGGGTTGTTGTCTACCCCTCAAATCCTTGATTCTCCAAGCGAATCGAAATACATCAATAGCTCACTGACCGACAATGGAGATGGAACTTGGACAGTCACCTATTCAATCGACATGGACACAACACTCGACAGTGGCAATGTCACCTCTTCTACCGACACATTATCTGGCTTTGACGTCGGTTGGACTGAGGATCAAGACGAGACTCGCATTGGCCTATTGGGTCTGGATATCGATGCCGCCGGTTTCCCAACAAATACGACGATTGAGGCCGCCTCACTTCGTTTGCATCTAGATGTCTCATCGACCCCCGTCGAGATTCATGCATGGAGTATCCTTCGACAAGATTGGGTCATTGAGTATGCGACTTGGATGTCTCGAACTTCGTTGGCCCAATGGTCTGCTCCCGGTGCCCTCGGGAATCAAGACAGTGGTGCGTGGCAGGACCATCAAATGGTGCTCCCAAATTCCTCGATGGTCGAATTCGATGTCACACAAGCCGTCGAACTCGCCCAGCATCGACAGAAAAACGCACAGGATACCCGTGCTGGATTTCTTCTAACGCCCGGATTCGGAGGAGACAACGGCGTGGCTTCCTTCCACTCTTCCGAATCCTCCTTGCCCTCCCATCGTCCTGTGTTGGAGATCACATTTAGATGGGCTCAGGCTCCTTCACTCGGCACCTCTCCTTCGTGGATTGATATCCAGCCTAAATTGGGAATCTCAGATGCTGACAGCACCTTGGATTTTACTTCACAGATTCGTTCAGCACGAGGCACTGCAATCAATGCCGCAGTCACATGGTCATCCACTTCCGGTACCATTGATGGAAGTGGCCGCCTCTCACCCACACAGTCGGGCGTCGTCACCATTGGTGCTGAGGGTGCAGGGATTTCCGACAGTCAAGAAGTTCTGATTCGACCTGGGGCCCCACTTGCTCTGGCCATGGCGAACGAGAATTATTCCATCACAGTCGACGATGTCATCCCGATTATTGCACATGGCCTTGATCAGTATGGGAATCCAGTCCCTGGTCTGACGGTTAGTTGGTCCACTTCTTCAGGGCTAATCGATCACACCGGTCTGTACACTCCGACTGAGGTTGGTGTTCACACAGTTGCTGCACAGTGGGGCAATCACGTCGCTGTTTCCAACGTCAGTGTCGATGTTGGTTCCGCGGCTCACATCATCATTCCTGAAGGTCAGACGGCACGTGCTGGCGTTGGAAAACTGATTGTTGTTGAAGTTGAAGACCGGCTGGGCAACCCTCTCCCAATCTCTGCTGCAGCGGGTTTGGATTGGACGGTTGAACGTGGCTCCATCGATTCAGCGGGATATTTTGTCGGACAAGCGGTGGGAATCTGGCAAATTAACGTCAGTAGTGGTGTGGGGGCCAGTGGTACTGGTTGGGTTACAGTTGGTCCCGGTCTGGTGAATTCATTGGAGATAATGAACCCAAATCGTCTCATCAGTGCCGACGAGGCCCTTATTCTCGATTTGCGATGGCATGATCGAGTCGGTAACAATGTCTCAGTTCTCTTACCATTGGAGAATTGGTCTGCTGAAAATGGAAATTTCCGTGTCAATGGTGATTTTGTTGAATGGTTGCCCAGTCAAGCCGGAACTTGGCGGGTTTCAGCCCACGCCGAAGGTGTTGAGACGTGGCTTGATCTCACCGTAATCAACGGAGAAATCTCTCGTGTTTGGATTGATGCAGAGCACGATATTCTGACCGCGGATGAAGAGACATCGTTGATTCTTCAGGCAGAGGACAGTCGTGGAAATCGCTGGCCGATTTCCGCCGAATGGGCAGTCGATGACTCTGTGGTCGATGATTATCTTATATCCGACATCGATGGCGTGAGATTCGTGGGTGGATTGGTTGGAACATGGAATATTTCTGCCGTTCATTCCAGCCCCAATGGCTCATTCACTAGTTATCTGCCGATCGAAGTTCGCCCAGGTCGCCTTGCTCGAATCCTGTTGGCCGGCGATGGATCGACCGTTTCAGCAGATGAATCTGTGAATCTCGATCCCGAACTCAGTGATGCAGATGGTAATATTCTGGAGGGTGTCCAACTGAATTGGACCGTTGATGGCGTCGACATGACCCCCCAATTCCGCCTCTCCGGAGGAATCTGGCAACCGACGACGACCGGTGACCATCTCATCGAGGTGGATGCAGCCGGGCGCAGTGCACGTTCTCGCATCTATGTCAATCAGGGTATTCCACATCAAATTGAGATTGATCTCGGCTTGTTTGGAAGTAGTGTCGCGCACAGTGGCGACGTCTTCCAGATAACCACCTACGCTGAGGATTTGGATGGAAATCAGGCTCCGTGCACAGTCGAATGGAATCTTCCTCACAATTCTCTCCAGATTGAAGAGACAACAGATCTCGGTGTTTACGATGCTAGGGGTTTAGGCGAGGGTATCTGGGAGATTGGAGTACAAAATGGGACGGCTACTGGGAATTTCACGTTACAAGTCCTCATTGGTGAGGCACGATCATTGCGAATCGGTCAGCATTCAGGTGTTGGTGAACAAGGCAATTCGTATTCGCTTGAGGTGAATCTGGTAGACTTTGGTGGGAATGCTGTGCCCATACAAACCTCACAATTTGAGTTTGAAACTGAGATTGGCCAAGTTCGACACGACGAGGGTCCCTTTTGGCTACTCAATTTGGAGAACGCTGGTGATGAACAGTTGGTGACCGTACGTTATGGGGATTGGACGGCGGTCACTTACGTCGACGTTGAACCCACTGGATTGGACCGCCTGACCTCAAGTCAAAGCGGACAGATGTTGTTGGGTGGCTTTGTCCTAGCTGCCGTACTGATTGGGCTGCTGCTGTACATTGTTCGTCGAAATTCTGTGGTAGAGGCACATTGGGATGACGAGTATGATTTCATCGAGCCTGTGACCACAATTGATACCGAAACAAGTCCAACGATTGTCCAATCAACTGGTGAACAACCAATCTCTAGGCGCAGCCGAAGACGATTGAGTCATCAGCGACAACAGGAGCGAATTCAGGCCATGAAGGATGCAACTGAGTCGATGGCTGTGGATGTGGAATCAAACGAAACCCTATCGACGCAGTCGACTGGTGTATTACAGGCCATGCAGGGGACCGTGCAAGGTCAGACAGGTTGGTATCAGACAGGACAAGGAGAAGCCCAATACTGGCAAATTGATGACGCAGGTCACTGGAATCGGGTGAAGTGATATGATTCGTAGAACCCTCTTTGTCACGTTGTTGCTTCTCGTACCGCTCTGCATGTCTGTCAGCGCAGACACCGCCGCCCGTTCCTGTTCCGCCAGCCCACCACAAGGTACCGACGTCCATCACATCACGATTAGCCCGAGTGGCCCCCTCTCGATGCCAGCCGACCAAGCGCTCAACATTACAGCAACCGCCTATGATTCGGCTGGGACTGAATTGAACGTTCCAATCGCATGGACCTCATCGTCGGGTTCGATTCAGGACTTTGGATGGGGTGATGCCCGTTGGTCACCACAAACAATCGGTTCTCAGACGGTCATTGCATGTACCGGAGATGTTGACGCCGTTCTCAACGTCAATGTGCAGCCTGGTGCACCTCTCACCTTCGAATTGTCGGTTTCGCAAGAGAATGTGACAGCGGACGAAACTCTCTCATTGACGCCCTTGCTTCGCGATCAGTTTGGAAATGGCTGGATTCCGAACATACCATACACAAACTGGGCTCTTCCTGACGGAGTTGACATCTCTCTTCCCAATGATGGAACTCCTCCAACCCTCACCCCTGGTCCAGTTGGAACCATGACCGTCTCAGTGGATTGGGATGGGTGGGTTGACTCGATATCCTTCAATGTCAGTCGGGGCGTTGTGGTTGATATCTTCATCGAACACACTTCGACTCAAGTTTCCTCTGATGACCTCGTCGACCTGTGTGCCCGTTACACGGATCAACGTGGCAATACATGGGCTGCGAACGCCACATGGTCCACATATGCTGGCTTGGCCAATGATGCATTGTCATCATTCTCAGGTTCCTGCATCGTCTTTGATGCGGGTCCGATCGGAGATTGGACTGTGGAGGTCGATGATGGGAGTGGTATGAGCGACAGCCTGACCTTGTCGGTTGAATCAGGGCGATTGGCTCACATCAGTCTGGATGGCCTTCCCACAGAGATGCATATTGGTGATTTTTATCTCTTGGAGGCTGACGGTTTCGATGCTGCCGGCAATCCGGTCACGGTTGACGGATGGAATTGGTCCGTGACTTCAGGGCCAAGTACTGACCCCATCGTTCCGGATGGTGACGGCATCACTTTCGTGCCCGATAAGGTCGGGCAACACACCATTCAGGTCATGGCCGCGGGTCGAGTCCAAGCCATTGATGTCGAGGTCTATTCTGGCATCCCCGTCTCTCTGGAGATTGAAATCCTCGATTCGATTGGGACTCAGCCTCCCGTGATTGTCACCGGTCTTTCTCTTGATTTGCTTCTCTACGGTGTCGATGAAAATGGAAATCGAAATCCGGTTGATGTCCCGCTTGAAGATTGGTTTGTCCTCAACGATTTCGGGACAATTGAAAATGCCAGTGCCGGAGGGACAGGCCACTATACCTACACCTCTAGCGGCATCGGTGATGTCAGCATCACGGTTTTCCTCAATCAGGCCCACGGTGTTCTGATTATCCATGTTTTAGAAGGCCCGCTTGATTATCTGGAAGTCATCATCCCGGTAGAGGGGGATCAGGGTACTTCAGTCCAATTTGAGATTGCTGGATTCGATATTTCAGGCAATCCAGTTGACATTCACCAATGCTCGGCCACCATCACAACCGATGCTGGCGAGACTGAGTGTGATGAGAACGGTTGGAAACTCGATCTAGAGAAATCCGGGGAATTGGTCGTTCATGCACGAATTCAATCTTCAGAGGGAACGTCAGCAGAAGGCAGTGATTTCATCACCGTCCATTCGACGTGGTTTGGATGGGGCGACAATACCCAGGTCATCATCGCGAGTAGTTTAGTCATCATTCTCTTCATTTCTACCATTCTCGTCTTGCTGTTCAAACATCTGGGTCATCGAATTGAGGAAGAAATCGAGATGATTCGGGAAGAAAATGAAGATGACGAAGAATCCACTCCGCTCCCTCCCGAGCCATTGGGGATTGGAGGCGTCATGCCCCCACCTCCTCTTGGTTCAACCCCACATCCAGTTGCAGATCCGTTACCTGTTCCCGCGGCGGCTCCAGCGTTCCAACCAATCTCAACGCCAGCCCCAGTTGTTGCCTACGACCCTTTCACTGCTCTACAACCGGTGGTGGAACCAGAACCCGCCGTGATTGTAGAGACCGTCGAGGAGGATTGGGCGCAGCCTGAACCCGAGGTCGAAATTTTGGAGCCCGAACAGCCGATGCAATCTGATGACGAATGGGGTATGATGTCCGGTGATTGGGATGGTGGTGGAGATACATTGACGACATCTGCTGCCGAATTCGCACAGATTCAGCACGAGAACCGACGAGGTGAAGGGCCCCGCGATGCTGCTGAGCAAACACTTCGTCCCCTACCTGGGACAACTGCCGGTCAAGACGGCTGGTACTTCGATCGAGAAGGAAAACCGACCCATTGGACCCACTCAGATGAGACGGGTTGGTCTCAGGAATAACGCTCGTCCGCATTCGGGAAATCCTGACTCCGAACATCCCCAATGTATTCTTCAACAGCCTTGGTCATGTCCTCATACAGGTTGAGATATCTGCGAAGGAAGCGCGGATTGAACTCATGGGTGAGACCGATGAGATCGTGAATCACAAGCACTTGACCGTCGACATCCGCTCCCGCTCCAATCCCGATTGTGGGGATATTGACTGCTGCTGTGACCTTAGCCGCTAGTTCCGCTGGTATTTTCTCGAGAACGATGGCGAAGCACCCTGATTTCTCCAACAGTTTCGCATCTTCAATTAATTTTGCAGCCTCTTCTTCCTCGCGCGCGCGCACGGAATAGGTGCCGAACTTGTAGATGGATTGTGGTGTAAGTCCGAGATGCCCCATGACTGGAATGCCCGCGGTTAGAATTCGTTCAATCGATTCGACGACCTCTGCACCACCTTCCAATTTGACGGCGTGTGACCCACTTTCTTTCATGATACGAATGGCGCTGTTCAATGCTTGTCTTGAGTCACCTTGGTAACTACCGAAGGGCATGTCACAGACGATGAGTGCGCGATTCACGCCGTTGACCACACATTGCGCGTGGTAAATCATTTGATCCAGAGTAATCGGAACGGTGGTATCGTTTCCAGCCATCACATTGGATGCCGAATCACCGACGAGAATGACATCGATTCCTGCAGCATCTAGGATACGAGCCATGGAGAAATCGTATGCAGTCAGCATGGTGATTTTCTCACCAGCTTGCTTCATCTCCTGTAGAGTGTTGGTGGTAATTTTCGCCGCCTTTCCTGCGATTGACATCGTCACCCTCCGGGGTTGCGAGATGCGCACCTCCCTTCAAGGACACGGCGGCTGAAACAGACCTATTCCTGCTCATCTAACTGACCTTCGATGCCTACGAGGAATTCGTCAACATCAACAACTCCATCGCCATTTGTATCGATATCGTGGAATAGTTTGCGGGCGTGATCTGACTCGAAATTCGGTGCGATGATACTCATTGCCTGAACAAATTCACTTTCATCTAGATGATCAGGGCGTGATTGTTTGGCGGCAGCGGTATGGAAAATCAACCATCGCTTTTCTCTTTCATACTGTCCCGGATTCATCAATTCAGTTCGCACAGTCCTCCATGGAGTGAGTATGGGTTGAACTCTAGATTGGCCATACGAATAGTAGGTAATCAAACCTAGAATACAGCAGGCGGCCGCACCGATGACCGCTTTCTCTCCCATCAAATAGATGAGTACAATTCCGCCAAAAATGCCGAGAAGTTGGAAGAATGGGTATAGAGGGGATTTCCATTCAGGTTGGTACCAGGAATGTGTTTTTGATGCCCTTCTCAAAACAATCACACAAGCATTAATCACGATGAAAATCATGATTTTGAAACCGGATGCGAGTTTTGCAATATCGTGGACAGGTAGCAGAATGATTGCAGCAGCCATTGCGATTCCAGTGCCGATGATTGCAAGGTGCGGGGTCTGATACTTTGAGTGGACATTTTCCAATGCCTCGGGGAGTAGATTGTCTATGGCCATCGCATATGGGAACCGAGAAGAAGCCATGATGCCGGCAAGGGCCATTGAGGCCATGGTCGTCACCGCGAGGACAGCGGCAATTACACCCACAGTTTCACCGCCAACGGTTGTAGCAAAGACATAGATTGGATCTTCTCTGGCATGGTCTCCATCAATCATGAATTCAGATGGTTCAATCGTCGCGACCATGACAATTGAGATGACCACATAGAGCAAACAACTGATGAGTAGGGATAGGAGGATTCCATAGGGGATATTTCGACCGGGTTCCTTGATTTCTCCACCCACAGCTGCAATTTTTGTCACACCGGCATATGCGACGAAAACAAATGCTGCCGTTTCGGCAACGGATGCCCAACCCGAACCGTAGGCCTCTCTAGAAAATGCAGCATCCCAATTCATTTCCATGGTGAAAATGGCCCAGAAACAGAGTAAGAATAGGAATAGGACAGAAGTTAGGACAATTGGTGTTTGGACTTTCTTGATTCTTTTCAGGCCCAATATATTGATGATTACAATGATGACCAGTAAGAGGAGTGCAGCGATTTCGATGTCGATTGTGATATCCAACCAACTTTCCAATACCAATAGGTACGCCTTGAATCCGATGAGTGCAAAGGCGGATTTCAACATGAAGTTCGCCCATAGCCCCAGTCCTGAAATGGTCCCAATGAGTGGTCCGAATGTGCGTTCGACATAGACATAGGAACCACCTGATGATGGCATTGCGGTGGCCAATTCTCCCTTGGACACTGCGCCTGGAAGTACAATGATTGCGGCTACGAGGTAGGCCAGCCATATCCCGCCGACGGGGATGGAACCTGCCCCTCCCCCCATGTCGATCAATTTTTCTGTGGGTGGTGAGGGGGGCAGCGTGTTGCCATCAAGCGGCATGTCCCCTTGCTGCAACAGTGACCCCCC
>JAKUOE010000109.1 GCA_022449845.1 Candidatus Thalassarchaeum sp. | reverse complement strand
TTCAGGGCCAGCATGATACTCAATCCAATCGAAAAGAGAACCGTAATTGCGAAGATTATCCATGCTGTCGAACTGGCAGGCACATCGAGAATTGAGGCGTCACGCAGTAGGTGACGATCCATTCGAGTGAGCATCGGAGTTTGCAAAGACCCCTGCTGTGTCGTAATCATATGCAGTTGCTGACCGCTTGAGTCTGGCACCGCACGCTCCAGCAGTACCACGCGCGGGCGTCGCAATGCCACAACCGCCAACATCATTGGAATGGCGAAGATTATGCATAATGCACCGGACAATGCATCCCCCTCAAGCGCAATAATCCAACCACCTGCGAGGAACTGCTCAAAGAAAAACAACAGGACGACCAATCCGACCACTCTTCCATACATCCGCCACGGACGCGAGGGACGCGCCATCTGAAGATTGGAAGGAGGTGGAGTCAGTGGCGCCGGCTCGGGCGACACAAGCATCATGCCGTGTGGAATCCCAATCGGGGCTCCCGGTTGCATGAATTGTGCTGCAAACGGTAGGATATGAGGGTCCCGCTCAGTTCGCCCATCATTCAAGCGGCTAGGCCGCGAGCATCAAGTCATCATCACAGCAGGAAACGAAACGAAGTGTTTCTCATTGAAGAATTCTCTGTTCAACGTCCGAGCAAACCACCACATTCGGTGCAATAGATCTCAGAGCGAGAATCATCTCTTTTCATCGCCCAGCGTCCACAGTGTGGACACGGTGGCAAACCATGGCCGCTGTTCGGCTCGCGGTTCTTCCGCCTCCATCTGCGGATGATGGGTATCCGAGGCCACCCAGTCTTCGGTTTGCGAACCTTCGGCATAGGCACGGGTTCATCGCGTCTCCTTTACGGTTTACGATGCTTCAATCGTGATTCCCGCCCCAATCTGCTTCCACACTGAGGGCTTTCGACTTGATTGGGATGATTTTTCTGTAGACTGACTCGGGTGCCCTGACTTCTCCTTCGACTGTCAGAAGCGCAGCCAATGGAATCCCGAAGTGCACCTCGTTTTCGACCAGCAGAGGCTCAAGAATATCCCAATCTTCTGGTGTGAGTTCGGTGAAGTCCCCACCGTTGAGTTGGCTGGTGCTGACCCTTCCGTGAGGGTCTCGGACGTAGATTGCACCTCCTGAACTCAAACTGAATAGGTTGCCTCCTGGATACGGTGTCTCCATCGCGCGAATCTCACCGTTGTCATCATGCTCAATGCCGTTGATAATGACAAATCCTCCACCATCTAGGGGGTCTCCAGCCATGAAACTCTCAGCAAGATAGTCTAGGGCCGTTCCATTGACCACCAACTTCGGACTGCCGACGCTGTTGATCATCGGCCTCCCAGCCGCATTTCCACGGATGAACAGTTTTCCACCCTTCGCACCATATCCGAAACACTGTCCAACATCACCATGGACGACGGTGGTTCCTGCCTTGTGGATTTGACCAATCTGGTCCTGTCCGTTTCCATGCATGTGGATGGTCATGCCATCGTTTCCACTGCCGAGATAATCTCCGACACTCCCATACACATCGATTCGAACATCCTCGGTCTCCATGCCCAATCCATTGCCGATGAATCGATGTCCATGGCACATAATGACGTGGAAATTTCGCCACCCGTGTTGATGCAACGCGACCAACTCTCGAGCGAGACTTTCCTGACCTTCGATTGGATATGGGCGCGCATCGACGACAATCGCCTGCTGCGTGCTTTGAGGCTCTGGTCTGTGACCGGGAACCTTCTGGCCGACGAAGTGTTCACAGGGTGTGGAACCACTACCCATGAGAATCTCCACTAGGGCATCTTCGACATGGTCCAACCATCGACTGCGTCGCAGCCCTCCGGTCGCATAGCAGCGGTCCAGAAGTAACTGTAGACAGGTGATGGCCTCTGTTCGACTGACCTGCTGTGAATAGGTATTGATTTCGGACAGCATGGTCTTGGCTGCAGCCCAGTCCATCGTCTGGAGTGCTTCGACACAGGCTTCGTAGCGCGCCATCGCATCGCTTTCGTCAGGCCAATTGACATCACAGGTCATGGCCGAATCCATCACTGTGAATTCTCCATCTGGGTGGGTATTGACCACACCTCCGAACTTGTCTGTCATGACCAATTCAAAACTCCCATCTTCTTGTTTATTGACATCGAAGAGGAAGGCACCACCATCTGTGTATGACCCGCCTCGTGCATTCCAATACCGGTCACATCGGCGCCAGAATCTCTGATCCTCCGCTGACAAACTCTCCATGACAGCATCGATGACCTGTTTTTCACTCGCACAGAATGCGATGCCAACCTCTCCTCGCTGGTAGGCGAATACTTGAGGTCGCAACATACTCGTATCTGTGATTCCAATCAGGCGGTGGTGACCTTTGCCAGCCCCTTGAGCGATGATGAAGAACCAAGGCCCATCGGGCGAGCCGTGAATATGCGTTTTCTGAATCGCTTCGTACACCTTCTGTTTTTCTTCCGGCAACATGACGAAGTCGAGTTCACTGGTCGGAGCCAATGATTCGATTAGATACTCCATTGGATACCCATAGACTCGATGATGCAGGTCGAAACCAAGAGCAGCGACCTCTGTGTCGGTGAAGAAGAGCGGTTCCATGCCACGCTGTGCAAGATAATCCTTGACAGAGACGTAGTTGCTGAAGTCGCCATTGTGGACCAGCGCCAGATCGATACCCTGTCCGAACGGATGGGCGCCACCGGGGTGTGTTACACGGCCACGGGTTGGATATCGGTGGTGGCCAATCCAAACATGTGATGTGAATTCATCGAGGCAGTAGTACTTGATGACATCTTCAGCGTATCCGACAATCTTCAGAATCAGCATGTCTCGTCCATGACTGAGAACGAATGCATCAGCTCGACCATCTTGAGCGTAAAATTCGACATTGAGTTTGTGCGTGTTTCTGTATACGTACTCAGATTGGATGGCTTCCTCATCGGCGAAGTCGCCTGGATTCATCCCGGTCTCCTTGAACATCTCTGCAATCCCTGATTCGGTCGGATGCACCCAATAGCAGGTCACTGCTGGTGGGCACACTTCCAGTGCGGCCAGACTGGTCCAATCCTCTAGAACGGGCATATCGAATGTGTGTGCTACATCGAATACTGGGTGGATGTACTTCGATTCCACCTCTTCTCGATACCCATCGTTGACCCATGCAATGGCGATCAGGTAAGCCTCTTCGAGGACATCCTGCGTGGTCCCGAATTGTGCCGGGTCAAGCCCGACCATGGCCACGCCGCCACCTTTGCCGTTACCCCGGTTTCTCATTTGCTCCAGAGATTTGAACAGATGTCGACCAGCGATTGGTATCTCACAGGCGAGTCCAACCACTCCACAGCCACCTTCGGCGGCATCGGCCTCATTCATCTCAATTTTCGGCAGGGACTGCGTTAGCAATCGCCGCGCTTCCAAAATCGCATCTGGATTCGCCGGAACATCACCCCGTGGTCTTGAGACCACATCACGATATTCAGTTGGTGTTCCTGGAAGATTGGCGTGCATCAGGATTCACCTCCTGCCATGTAACGCAGTAAATCGGTTCTACCACGTAATTCACCAATGGTCGAAAGGCCGAGTTGACGCAAAATTTCCTTCAGTCGATTGGCCAATGCAGTGTAGTACTTGTCGAGTCGATCTGCACCCCAAGCTTGCTGAACCCATTCTTGCAGTTCTGCATCTGTCGTCGTCAATCCCCACGGGCATCCACGTCCGCTGGGTCCACCTTCGCAGTTTGAACAGCGAGTGCAACCCATGGCCACCAAATCACTGGTGCCCAGAACGCAACCATCGGCTCCAAGCGCGATGGCCTTGGCGATATCATCCGCAGTGCGGACACCACCGCTGGCAATGATGGTGACATTGTCTCGAATCCCTTCCATCTGCATGAATTTGTGGACCTTTGGAATCGCCAATTCGATGGGCATCGCGATGTTCTTCTTCGCAATTTCAGGGGCTGCACCTGTGCCTCCGAATCCTCCATCGAGGTGAACGATGTGCGCACCAGCATAGTATGAGCCTACAGCGACCATATCGACATCGTGCGGTGTGCTGACCTTCACGGACATCATCGCTGTTGGATTGACGGTCTTAATCCAATCTAGATGCTTCATGTGATCTTCAACAGAATAGGTTGAGTGGAACGGAAATGGACTGAACAGACTCACGAATGGAACACTGCCTCGCATCTCCGCGACCTCTTCACCCGCCTTGCTGGCCAGCAGGTGGCCTCCGAGCCCGGGTTTCGCACCCTGAGCATACTTGAATTCGATAATCGGCGCCGCTTGAATCGATTTCTCTTCAACACCGAAGTATCCTGTGGCCACCTGAGTAATGACATGGTCCGCACATTCGTACAGTTGCGGCGGATATCCTCCTTCTCCTGTTGACATCAGCGTGTTCCATTTCTTGGCGTTCAGTGCACGCGACATCATGACATTGACAGAGACTGAACCATACGACATACCGCCTCCATACCAAGGGACATCGATGGTTCGCTTGACTCGCTCATCACCGCGTCGATTCAACTCAAGGGTGATGTCGACTTCAGCGTCGGCTGCGAGATGTTGCTCTTCTGGCAATTCCTTGAAGGCCAGTTTGTCAAAACCTCCACCGCTCCGCCCCGTCTTGTAGTTGAGGTGGTCGGGACACTCTCCGGTTTCGGCCATGTACCAAGCGCTTGCAATCAGTTCATCCGTCCAGCGAGCATCACCGAGTGCTTCCGGTAGTTCGTATGGAGTATTCGGTAAGGCACGCTGATGGAATCCATCATGCATGAGGTGATGTGTCTTCTCCATCAACTTTGGACTGGGTTTCGACCATTCCTTCTTCGCCATTAATGCTCCCCTCCTGGGAATCCTTCGATGTCACCGAAGGCTTCTGCCTCCAAGTGTC
>JAKUOE010000108.1 GCA_022449845.1 Candidatus Thalassarchaeum sp. | reverse complement strand
CCAAGGACGGGGTGGTCAATTCACATCCCGGACTCCTGCCCGATTGTCGTGGTTCTGCAAGCCACGCCTGGTCGGTCTACCACGACATCCCCATCGGTAGCACCACACATTTCTGTGACAACGGCATCGACACAGGTGAACTCCTGTTGCGCCGTTAATTCTCTGTCAAACGTGGCATGTCCTACGAAGACCTCTGCTACGAGACGCTGGTGCTTGCCGGCGTGTTAATGAAGGAGGCGCTGATGGCTTATGTTGCAGGAAAATGGCCAGAGATGCGCCGACCACAGGGCGAAAGCCCATGGCCTACCTTCCGCAATGCTCGTCCAGAGATTCTAGAGGTAGTGGACCAGAAGTTGGCCGATCAAACGTATGCACACTATGTGGACTGAGGTGAATGAATGAACAATCCGTATGCAACTGATGCTCTGAAAGGAATGCGAGCTGTCGTCTGTGGTGCCTCCAAAGGCATCGGACGCGCAACCGCCGAAATGCTGGCCGCCTGTGGCGCCGATGTCATCGCGCTCAGTCGAAGCGCGCCAGAGATTCCCGGTGTGCGCTCAATGTCACTCGATTTGGAAGACGCGGCAGCCATTGAGAAGACGATTGCTGGAATACTGGTCGCCGGACCCATCCACATTCTCATCAACAATGCGGGAGGACCGCCCGGTGGCCCACTTCTCGACAATGATGTCGAGGATTTTGAGGCGCCGTTCAAGCGTCACCTTCACGCAGCACATCGAATATCCCAGATGGTTGTGCCCGCCATGGAAGAAGCAGGTATGGGGCGCATCGTCAACATCATCTCCACCTCGGTGCGCGAACCAATTCCCAATATCGGCCTCTCAAACACACTTCGAGGCGCCATGGCTTCGTGGGCCAAATCACTCAGTCGTGAATTGCCCACCTGCATCACCATCAACAATGTCTTACCTGGATTCACAGACACCGATCGCCTAGATTCACTGGCGGATTCAATCCATGAGAAAACTGGGCGGAGCAAGGAGGACATCCAAGATACATGGATGTCACAAGTGCCGATCGGACGTCTCATCGACCCGATGGAAACCGCTTCGGCAATCACCTTCCTTTGCCTACCGCAATCCGGTGGAATCCGCGGCGTTAGTCTGGCCGTCGATGGTGGGCGAATGCGCTCAATCTGAGGGGAATACATGACCGAGGAAACGCTGACTCCCGAGCAGGCGCATCACCTGCTGGACCTGATGGCCAAGGGAGAGGGGTTCGATGAGGGGATGGATGCCGGTGTTGCCCTGACATTGGCTGACATCGCGCTACAAATCGATCAACCGGAACGGGCGGAGGGGCTCATCGCTCACGGCATTCAGTTGGCGAAGGATACGGAAGACAATGATCAACTGGCCTGGGCACTCTTGACCAAGGCACGCATCACCAACGACGAAGGGGCCCTCGCAGAAGCCGAGGAACTTGTAGCCATCAGCGAAGATGACTGGTTGCGCTCATCTTACAACAACCAATCTGGAATTCAAGCGCTTGAAGCAGGAGACATGCCGACCGCCAAATCCGCGTTTGCTCAAAGCCTCGCTTTGAAGGAGGCGTTAGAGGACAAGGTGGGTCAAGCCAACACTCTCTACAATCTTGGTGAAATTGCCCGGCAAGAGGGTGATCTCGAGCAGGCCAAGGAGTTCCATGCACGATGTGTTGACATTCTTCATGAACTTGAAGACCTGAGAGGAATGGTCAACGGATTGGCCATTCTTGGCCATCTTGAAGCGGTCGAAGCAAATGGCGATGGGGCCATCGTCCATTACGAAGCAGCACTGGAAATCGCAGAGGCTGAGGAGGATTTTGAAGGAACAGTCGTCGCCAGATGGGGGTTAGCAGAGATGGCGAGAGCTATCGAGGACCGAGATCTCGAATTACAGCACCTATCTCAAGTGATGACGGGGTTCATGCAACTGGGGCGACCGACGCCGGAACCCATCAGGGATCGGCTCAATGAATTGGCTGATGACATAAATGGAGGGGACTGAATGGAGTTCGACGTCTTCTTCTCAATCTCACAAACGCCGGATGCTGCAGGAATCTGCCCCGATGAGACGAACATGTACGCAAACTATCTCGAACAACTTGGGGTCGCTGATGAACTCGGATATGGTGTCGCTTGGATTGCTCAAGCCCATCTGTCCACTGAGGTTCAGAAGCGAAACAAACGACCGGTGATTCCCCATTGGGAAGGAGAAGTCGGGCTTTGCACCGATTTTTTCCAACTGGCATTGCTCTCGATGGAGCGAACCAATCGCATCGAGGTCGGGAGTGCGGTGCTATCCATTCTGGCGAATGGAGGACCGATCGCAGTCGCTGAAAGAATCGGGAACTTTTGCGCACTGCAACAGGTTCGAGGCGATACTCGAAAACTGAATCTTGGATTCAGTGCGGGTCGCTTCCAATTCATGGCCTCACCCTACGGAATCGTGCCACGCAATGCGGTTGAGGAAGCCGCTTGGCCTGCACTGCGAGGACAAATTTTCTGGGAAGCCGCCGAAATCATGCTCCGTCTGGTCCGTGGCGACACCATCTGTTCGGATGATATTCGGGAAACCGTACTGACTCGAGCGAACTTCCGGTCGGATGAGGATTGGATGGGCGTTCAGTCTGCAAATGGAACTGAGGACCAAGAGATTCACATTCAACGACGTTACGAATTTGAGGAAATCAAATCCATTCCGCAAGAATGGGACCGTTCAGGAGTCAATCTGGTCATCGGCAGCCATGAACCTTCACTTCAAGAACATGTGAACACGTTCATGCCAGTACAAGTGTTCAATCTCAGCATCACGCAACCTGATGTTATCGAAGCCACACATGAGAGGATGAAGGGCGCCTACAACGGCCAATGGGAACGAAGAATGATGCCGCGAACAGTCATGGTCTTCCTCAACGAAGAGGAGGGGTTGAGCGAGGAAGAGAAGACCGCCGCCGCACAGGCGGAATCGGAAGGTGCACTCTCATCATACTGGGCGGCTCTAGAAGGGACACTCGATCCGACAAAAGTGGCCAAGGCAGCCAACAACGCAGTCATCGGAAATGCTGCCGAGGTGGCCGCTCAGATTCGCGAACGGTTTCATCCAGATGACAGACTCATGCTGTGGTTTGACTTCTTCCGGCACGACTCGGCGCGCATCTGCCGTGACATGCGCGCATTCATGGACAAGGTCGTCCCCCTCGTCAACGGGAGTGAGAGCGAATGACCGAGCACCGACCCTCTTCGGTGGCCCCAGGAAGGCCGGGGTCAGCCGTCTATCCATCCTCACCAATCTCTGACGGTGCGAAGGGGATTGCCACCGGTCGCGATGTAGAATGGGAACCGTTGGTCGACTTCCGACGCAACGATGTCAGTGAGAATACCATTCACGGAGCAATCGCTTGGGCGCACGGTTCGGAAGTGTTCCATTCCTTCGGAGGGAACGTCCTCTGTTACGGCCGGAGTATGATGAAACCACTGTTGATGAAGACGTTCGTCGATGTTCTCGATTCCCAACTCACCATCGAACAGAAAGCCATCGCTTGTTCATCTCACAATGGGGATACAGAGCACGTCGCAGCCGCACAATCGATTCTGACAGAATCAGAATGGGGATTGATGCAATGTCCACTGGATGTTCCACTCATCCAATTCGGCCGACAAGTCCGAAGGCCTCGACGATGGTTTCACACCTGTTCAGGTGAACACGCAGCAATCCTCCGAGCCCTTCGCGTGCTCGGAATCAATCGAGCAGGGTACACGTTACCTCAATCGGATTGGTTCCCACTATTCCTCAATGTTCTCCGTGGATTCTTGGGTGAACCCCACTGGGAGCCGAAACGCGTCTCAAAGGATGGTTGTGGTCTACCCACCGTTTCAAACACGGTCAACGAATTGGCGGTGATGTTCGCGGGACTCGCCCGAGAGAAGGACCAAGATTGGATCTGGGATGCAATGTGCAGTCATCCGGACCTCATTGGTGGATTCAATCGACTCGATTCAACGGCAATCAAAGCCGGAAATGGCATGGTTTTGGCCAAAGAGGGAGCCGATGGGCTGCTCGGACTATCTGTCATCCACGAGGATTTCCCGCAGGGCTTGGGAATCGTTGTGAAAATCGCGCACGGATGGAACTCGCAAGCCACATGGTATGTCGCCCGTGCAGTGCTGGGTGTGCTCGGCATCGAATTGCGGAATCCGTATCCATTGCATCGTCAAAAGGCGTTCATCGTTCCTGGCGTTGTTCCACCTGATCGTTTGGATAAACTTGAGCAGGTCGTCACATGGGATGAATGGGATCCAAACTCGGATCGCTGGTACTACGATTGGCGCAAGTACTCCAATCCATTCGATGGAGAGGGTTCACATGAGTGACATCACCGAATTGTCCAACTTTATCGGTGGAGAATGGCGAGCCGCCGACTGCGAGCATTGGATTGACGATTATGCGCCGGCGACCGGGGTGCATATTGCCCGAATTCCATGCTCATCTTCTGAGGATGTCGATGCGGCGGTTGATGCGGCACTGGATGCGGCAGAGTCGTGGGGGTCACTCAGCATCGCCGAGCGTGCAGGTTGGTTGGAGCGGATCGCCGAAGAACTCGAAGAACGGGCAGACGAAATCGCCGAACTTGAGAGCCTAGACACTGGGAAACCAATCACCCTCGCTCGAAATGTGGATGCAGCACGTTCTGTGGCCAATTTCCGCTTCTTTGCCGAACAGGGTCGCGAATTTGAAGCGGAACTCTTTGAGATGCGAGACGCCACCAATCGGGTACTGTACAAGCCGGTTGGCGTTGCCGGACTCATCACCCCATGGAATCTCCCGCTCTACCTCTTGAGCTGGAAGGTAGCACCGGCTCTGGCGATGGGGAACACGATTGTGGCTAAGCCAAGTGAGCTGACGCCCATGAGTGCGACCATTCTTG
>JAKUOE010000107.1 GCA_022449845.1 Candidatus Thalassarchaeum sp. | reverse complement strand
CTCCAATGCCTCTAGCGCATCTTCCTCATTGACGATTCCACCTCGAGCGCACGAGACAAGATGATTCCCACAAGCGATTCCATCGGCACCGATGCCGGGCATGAGTGCGAGTGTCTCTGCGTTGACCAGATGCCGTGTCTCATCGGTTAGATTGCAATGAATTGCGATATGCGTACACAATCGAAAGACATCGTTGACATCCTCGTGGAGTACACAACCCTGTTCGTGGGCTACTTCTGAGGGGAGATAAGGATCGAAGGCGTGCAATTCCATCCCCAATGCACGTGCGATTTCCCCGACACCTTGGGCGATTCTCCCGAATCCGATGAAACCGAGGCGTTTTCCAGAAAGTTCTGTACCCTTGAGTGATTTTTTTGCCCATTCTCCTGCGCGTAGAGAACGGTCCGCAGTCGTGATATGTCGCGCTGAAGCGAGTAGGTGCCCAATCGTCAATTCAACAACCGATCGGGTCGATGAACCCGGTGTGTTACAGACCAGAATGCCAGCATCAGTTGCGGCCTCTAAATCGATATTGTCGACACCAACGCCGGCTCTCCCAATCAGTTTCAGCGTGGGTGCTGCAGCAATCGCTCCCTCCGTCATCTTCGTAGCTGAACGAATCACTACAGCATCGAATCCATTGAGTTGATCTGGACTCATGTCAACTTCATGACCCGAATCCATCAGTTTCGAAACCGCTTCTTCGGCCATACCATCGGTCACAGCAATGCGGGCCACAATCGATGGGTCTGGGGCCCACACCTTCAACATACGCATGTTCATAGACGGAACTCGGATGGGTCCTGATATGTCGAGTGAACACATACCGATAATCGACGCCCATGCCCATTGTGACGGGCCCTGTGGAGTCTATGACCCAGCCAGCGCCAGAATTGCCGGGGAAGCCGTGCAATCCATGACCAAGAAGATGTTGGATTTAGCCAGCGGTGATGGCGATTGCTCATCCGCAGCATACATCAACACGATGAGTCGATATGCAGCCATCAAAGAAGAAGAGGCTCAGAAGTGCAAGGATGAATTACTCGTCTTGTGGACTGATTTCTTCAAGCCCCAGCATCTAGAATCTATTCCCGATTTACATGACACGTTCTGGCAGGCCGCGAAGTTGTGCAGTGCCTGCAAAGTAGAGGTCTCTGCTGAACACGCTCAGGAACTCATGGATGCGATTGAGAACATCCACAATATGTTCTGGAACGTCAAGGGTCGCAGTGAAATTTCTTGGATTCGTGCGAGTTGAGACGTTGAATCGGATTCAAGTCCGCGTTCATGGCGACAGCATGTGGCCCACACTTCGAGACGGTGACAGAATTGAGGCCGTCCAAGGCCCATCGCCAGTTGTCGGTGATATTGTCGTCGTACGGCACCCAATGAAGCACATCACCGTCATTAAGCGCGTAAAGCGAATCGTGGGCGATAGCTTGTTCATCGAGGGTGACAACCCGGATCCCATTGGTAGTGAAGACTCTCACAACTTCGGCCCTGTACCTCACTCTTCGATAATCGCCGTCATTCAAGATTGACGTCCGCTTGAGTTAAGACCAGAGCGTGATGCATACGCATTGTGGCTGAGGACTTCACAAGCCTGCTGATTGCCGTCGGGATTCTACTCATCCCCGTCGTACTTGCCTTACCTCTTCGATTTTGGTGGACTTATCGTGTGGGCAGTGAGCCTGAACACGTCCGTTATCGGCGTTGGGTTCGTCAGGTGTGGGATGCGGGCGAACCGCTCTCAACTCGCCGACAGGAATTGGATCATCTCGCACGAGGGTTGCCCATTGACACATCCAGACAGGGACGAATCGAAATGGATGTCTTACATCCTCTCAAACTTCCCCATTTCATGCTCCTACCCGTTCTGATTCTCTCTCCATTGGTTGGAATCATCGGCGGCATCGTTTTCGTTCTTCTTTATCCCTTGATTTTGGTTGCTGAATGGCTCCTCATCGATCGTGGAATTCTTGCGAAAATTGTCAACATTGTCATGCGTGTAATGCATTGGGGCATGATTGGCATCCATCGCTTGGATTCTGGAGTTCGTGACGAAGATGCCATGGTCGAACACATGCACAGATTGCCGACGACCGCCTTCTTGGGCCTATTCTGTTATCTCATCGTGTCCTACATGCCACTGCCGACATGGATTCAAATCACGTTGACAGTTCTCCTGTTCCTGATTTTGACTAGCGTGATTGTCATCGTCAAGGCTGCATCACACGGTGAACTGGTTTTCGCCGACACCAGCCAGAGGCGAATGCAACCGATGGAACGGCTTGTCGATGACATCCTGGCACCTGTTGTGGGATTGGGATTACTTTTCTTGTTGAGTCGACATTTGTTCTTGACCCAAATCGGTGCTAGCAATTCGATCTTTGCTGACCCCATCTGGTTCGCCGGCATCGTCCTCATTGTTTTGTACAGTGCTGCCGCCGTCGCCATCATGGTAGAAATTTCCTTTTTCGGCCTCCGCTCGGAACGAGTTCGTATGGTCTTTCAGAATCAGATTGTAGATTTACATGACCCCGTATTGTATGCTTTTACAAGAGAACATGATCGTATGGAATTGAACCCTTTATGTTCGTTGAAAGAACATCTGGAATCCAATGGAGAGGTCCTTGAGAATACGGACACATTCAACTTTGAAGATATGTTGCGGACTCCATCAACTCTTCAGGAGGGAGAGGATGCACTGCCACCTGAGAAACCTGATTTCAAAGCCTTCAGGGGCGTCTGATATCCGTATATCAACGGAATGACTTACCACAACTGCATGCTTTCTGGGCATTCGGGTTGATGACTTTGAATCCTCCACCCATCAGGCTGTTGACGAAATCCAGCGTAATCCCTGATAGTTGGACACTGTCTTTGTCGTGGATTGCGATCGTGATGCCATCACAAGAGATGAATTGCCAACCATCCTCTTCGGGACGGGTTTGAATCTGCAAGTCGTACATGAAGCCAGAACAACCACCACCAAGGACGCTGACAACGAGTACATCCCCGTCTTCTGCATTGACCATTGCTCCCTCCATTGCACTCATTGCGTCATCTGTGACATCAATCGTGACGGGGACGACTTGCATATCCTCTGCAACAGGCAGAGCAAATGTCGCGCCGCAGTCCTCCTCTGACATGATTGTCCCTCCATGCGGTATGATTTCAACCCTTGTGAGGTTGAAGACTCACTTCTACCCACTTCGATGTGGGTGTATTGCTTCCAATCGCAACAGAATCAAGTGGAACAAGGACATTTGCTTCAGGGAAATACGCAGCCAGGTTCCCCCTAGGAATTTCATACGGTACGACTTTCCATTTCTCGGCGTGAATTTCCCGGCCTTCATAGTGACTGGTCAAATCAATCTCATCCATGGGTGATAATCCATGACTCTGCATATCGTCGCGATTCATCATCACAATTCTACGTGAATTGTAGATTCCACGATACCGGTCATCCATACCATAGATTGTGGTATTGTATTGGTCGTGGCTTCGCACTGTCATCAGGACGAATCGATCGTCTGGAATCGATTTTTCCATCAGTTTATGAGAATGGAAGATAGCTCTACCAGAGGGTGTATTCCATGTCGGTCCGTCTCTTGGACCGTTCGGTAGGTAGAATCCGCCTTGGTTACGAACACGATTATTGTAATCTTCAAATCCTGGAATCACACTTGAAATTAATTCTCTAATTTCATCATGATTTTGAGAATATCGCCTCCATTCGAAGGTATCATTTCCAAAACAGGCCTCTCCAATCCCGCAAATAATTGCTGGTTCACTCCGCAATTCCGATGATGCTGGCGGCAAACTCCCCGTCGATGAATGCACGACACCCATCGAGTTCTCGACAGACACGAATCCCGCAGGGTCTTCCTCCGTCCGTCCCAGACAGGGAAGAATCAGTGCTTGCTTTCCAGTAACCAGATGGCTTCGATTTAATTTGGTCGATATCTGAACCGTGAGATCAACACCCCTCATTCCATTCGCGACCTCTTCTGTATCCGACATCGCAGAGAGAATATTGCCTCCCAATGCCATGAACAAACGCACTTTATTTTCGCGCGATGCTCTGACGAATTGAACAGAATCATACCCCGGCTCTTTCGGCATAGGAATCTCAGTTTCACGTTCACAAGCTTCAAGGAACGCTTCTGAGGGGTGATGATTGATTCCAACTGTTCGATCGCCCTGAACATTGGAGTGTCCGCGAACAGGACACGCCCCCGCTCCAGGTTTGCCGAAGTGTCCTCCAGCCAGCAGAATATTGCAGGCCTCTTGGATTGTCGCCACTGCATTCTCATGCTGAGTAATTCCCATCGCCCAACAAATAATCAGTCTCTTGGATGATGACACCGCATTGCCCAACTCGATAATCCGCTCTTTTTCGATTCCACTCATGTTGACAATTTCATCCCATGATATCGCAGAGATATTTTCTTTCCAATCATCGAATCCTTCTGTGTGTTCGTCAATGAATCCCCAATCTTGCTTCCCTCCTTCTAGCAATACTTTCGCAATGCCCTGTAAGAGTGCTTGGTCCCCTCCGATTCTGACAGGGAAGTGATCGTCGGCAATTGGGGTACCTCGACCTAGGAGTCGTATGACTTCCTGAGGGTGCTTAAATCGGTTTAGCCCAGTCTCCATCAATGGATTGATACTGATGACAGACCCACCATTCCGTTTGGTTGCAGCCAACGCGGTCAACATGCGCGGATGGTTCGTACCCGGGTTCTGCCCGATGACGAGAACCAAATCTGACGCTTCAAAACAGTCGAGTCGAACCGTCCCTTTACCGATGCCAATGGCTGCTGATAATCCAACCCCACTCGACTCATGGCACATATTACTGCAGTCAGGCAAGTTGTTCGTTCCAATCTGTCGAGCCAACGTCCCCCATAGGAAGGCGGCTTCATTCGATGCGCGACCAGATGTGTAGAGCACCGCTTCATTCGGGTCCTTCAGTTCAGATACCGCTGTCTCAATCATACACAATGCATCATCCCAA
>JAKUOE010000106.1 GCA_022449845.1 Candidatus Thalassarchaeum sp. | reverse complement strand
TCCAATTGCAACTGTCCTGTCGAGGGGAGATATCCGTCGGAGGTGGCCGTCCATTGACCATACCACGCATCTGTCATACCAGACTCAGTATAGGCCTGATGAATGAGTTCGATTTGGGATGGATTTTCCCATTCAAACTGTTGTTCGCCCAATGCGAAATCGAATTCTGGAACGGTCATGACAATCGAGACATCTTCTGGAGCATTGACCACCCATGTGTGGGCAACGTACAGGGTTGCATCACCGCTGATGTTGACCTCGAACCCCTCAAGATCAATGATGTTCGCAGACCATGATTTATCCATGCCAATCATCCGGATGACACCATCCAACTCACCGCCTTGGAGTGTGAATGGAAGTGTGTTTGACTCGATAGAATTCTCTGCGTGAAGATGCGAATCAATGATGCTCACACCCACTGCTTCCGCCTCTTCCAAACCACCTTCCAAATGGAGCGCAGTCACGTATCCATCGATATCACAATCTTCGATGATTGTCCCCGCAGAGGGAGTGCCATGAACCGTGATTGCTGTCCCTGAACCCGTGCCAACGAAATCAACACGGAGAAGGCGCATATCACTCTCTTCAATCAACATCCCCGGTTGTCCGGTAATGGTGGAGTCACGCATCACGAAATCGTCGGCGTGTTCAATGTGCACGGCTGATTCGCCACTTCCTGGAGACAGGGTCATGTCTGTGACGGTCAATGCCCCATCAACCATCTGTAGATAGAGTGCTGGACCATCTCCATCGTAGGACGAGGTGTTCCATCCTGATATCTCACCCGAACTCTGCTGAATCCACGCGCCATTGGAACTACCAGCACCGATAACAGCACCATTGACCCAGAGGGAAGCATCGGTTGTCCAGAGCGCATACATCCCACAGTTTTCAATCAAGGTCCCATGTAGATTCAGCGTACCAGTGGCCCGAATACAGATGTCACTTTGAGAAATAGATCCGTCTATGACCTCAAGGAGTCCGGAACCCGTAACACTGACTGGGGCATCTGAAATGGGCATGGAGGCAAGGGATGCTGTGCCATCGGTACAAACAGCGATTGGACCACCTGAATAGAGTGTTGAGGACAGCTGTAGCATGCCCCCCGAGCTCACGGAGATACCATTGGAAGCTGTGCCGCCAATCCATGCATCCGCAGAGCGCAATATTCCTTCAACGGAGATGCCGACGCCAGGCGCGATTGACAATTCAACATCGGGGAGGATTTCCAACGTGGTCCCAGAGGCGACAAGGAGGTCTCCACCTAGATGCCAAGGTGAGAAAATCGGCTCAAGTTTGACCAATCCAGAGGTGGTGCCCGAGGACACCGTCGAAATCATCACTTCCATCTCGGCATTGCTTGTGGGCACCCAAGATTGGTATCGATTCACGTTCGCATGCTGAATGACGACCGTTTGCTGATTGCTTGAATCTGTTTCACCATTCTCATCGACAACCCGCCATGTGTACCAAGCATCAACCTCACCATTGGCATCCGTTTGCTGAACGTCACCACCAATTGAGACATTCGCGCCTTCGACAGCAGTTCCTGCATCGATGACTCTGACGGTGAGGTGGCTGCGCTGTGTCAACTTCGCGTCCGTATCCATTGTGAGAACACCAGAGACATGACCGCCATCGAGGATGAGTTCGCAATCCTGATTCAGATGCAGAGGACCGCTGAGAGAGGTGCTGACCCAAGTCCATGGATCATAACAGGTGAATTCGAGCGAAGATGAGACTGTCAACCCCTGTCCTTCACCTTTGAGCGGTACACCGGCTGTGAGTGCGCCGGCACCCCCTTGCAGTGAGCCATTGTCACCCTTGAGTTGACCATTGGATTGAATGGTCAGAATCGCGTCTTCAGGCATCGAGAGAGTCGCATCGATGAGCATCAATGAGGCAGTGCTCTCGATGGTCAAATCTCCATCCAATACAAACTCACCATTGACCAATCGGGCATCCACACCGGCGGGAATCGTCCAATCACCCGTTCCAGGAACAATGGCGATCTGAATCTCTCCACCAGGTGGAGAAATTGTCGCGCTAGAACCCATTCCACTGGTCGGGTCCTCTGCTTCCACAAAAGAGCCGCTTGAGAGAAGTGGTAGGGTTGGCTCTCCAAATGGATTGGTAATC
This sequence comes from Candidatus Thalassarchaeum sp., assembly GCA_022449845.1. Taxonomy (GTDB): domain Archaea; phylum Thermoplasmatota; class Poseidoniia; order Poseidoniales; family Thalassarchaeaceae; genus MGIIb-P. The sequence continues at coordinate 2,923 of JAKUOE010000106.1, read as the reverse complement.
TCACTAAATCCGTGTGCATGAACCGAAGCTCCAGCAATCCATGCCCCAACCAAATCAGTCACTGTAATGGTGGATTCAGTGAATTGCTCTTCGACACTGACGGCTAGGTTAGGCGCCCCTGTGGAGCCCCACAGAAGGGTGCCGTCTCCAAATCCATCGTAGGCTCCTATTGATGTAGAACCCGGCATATCTCGAATAATTGCATTGGCATCGTTAGAGAGTTCGATTCCATAGGATCTGTGAGCGATATCGACATTCCATTCAACCAGGTGACCATAGCCATCCTCGACATTGATTCCCACATCGGATGCCGAGGTGTCCAATGTGTCGATAATCGCCGAACCGCCATCGATTGTGATTCCACTGCCTGCGTTGCGGCCCCCTCCCCCGGATGACAAATATCCACCAGTGATACGGCACTCAGATTCGCAGCGGATACCTTCGTTCCAGCCCATCAATGAAACATCATCTAGGTAGATGTCAGACCATACCGCACGGATACCAATGGAAGTGGAATCTGAACTTGAATAATCCCGATGTAACTCAATCAATGTGAGGGTGGTATCCACATCAAGCAGAACAAATCCATTCTCTTCTGCTAGCATGATTGTGTTGTCGATTTCTAACGACCAACCGGAAATCGAACCCCCATCATCGAATCGTAATGTCGAATTTGTAATCGCCAACTCACCGGAGCCCGATACGTCGAACAATTTGTTGCTATACAATACGGACATTTCGTTGATGTTCACTGTGCCGGCACCACGGAGACGGGCGAAGGTGCCGTTCGCATTGACCTCGCTAACCGGAAAGCCAGAACCAACAAATGCCAACTCACCATCGATTTGAGCATCGATACAAGGTGAGGAATCCCCACACGTGAGGAAAAGGGAAGTGAATTCAACATCCTCAACACTACCTACCAATAGGGAACTTATGGCACATTCAGCACCACAGAACCCATTGCCTGCGACCTCGAGACCGCTGAGAGCATCGGCTTCAACCAAGACTTCGCCCACTCCGGTCAAAGTAGAGGTTACTGTGGCTGTTACAGAGCCACTTCCACGAATCAATCGAGTGAAATTGTCGGCAATCGCATTACCGTAGAAAGTAGAACTGTCATCGAGTACAATGACATCGGCATCGTTTGAGGAAGTCACTGTTCCAAGATTTGCATTTCCACCGTTGTGAACATGGACAACTTCTGCACTGAGTGTTGAGGTGACGTCTGTGAGTGTTGCAGTTCCATCGACTCGTAAACAAGAAGTGGTGGCGGATTCACAGACAAATCCATCACCAGATACGTCACCTTTGGCCCAAACGCCAATCACCGAATCCGTGAGATTGGTGGATTGGATTACAAGGGTCGATCCGGATTCAACATCGAAGCCTCCTCTAGAATCAGAAATGTCGGCATGAGATACAGTGCCCGATGAGCCAGAAGTGAGGAGAAAGCCTTGCCAACGGGCTTGAATGGATGTCTCCGCGACCCAGGACCCCCAAATGATCACGGGTTCTTCGGATGTCCCTTGGATGTCCAGATCTCCATCGATGGTGATGGTCACATCCTCAGTCACATTCAGATGGGTGTCTGCCTCAATTGTCAGGGTGGCGCCACTGGCGATTGTGACGTCCTCTCCAAGTGACATGTTTCCTGACCAAGTCTGGTCGGTGGTGTAGACAACCCCCTCGTGTGTGGTCGTGCGCAGCGCCGCTGGCGCTGCGGCCAATAGAGGTGAGAGAACGAGGCATCCAAGGATGAGGAGGCAGAAAGCACGCTGTCGCATGGAATCGGTGGTGTTCAGGATGGGGTTTGAACCCTCCCGTTAACGGTCAGTGCCCACCGAAGGTGGGCCCGTCCGGATTTGAACCGGAGTCTGACGGCCCCCAGCCGTCAAGTATAGGCCAAGCTAACCTACGGGCCCGGGACATCTGTTTGCACAGATGATTCGGTGTTACTCCTGCGTTCGAGTGACGCTAAATGGCGCAACTGCATCGATCAGTTCGACATGTGAGACGAACATGCGTCGGCAACAATAGCGCTCTAGACCTACTTCGTCTAGCATTTCACCGGCGTCTCGTCCTTCTGCGACACCATTGGAATAGCGTTCCCAAAGGTGCCCAATTACATGTCCACAAGAAAAGCATCGTACTGGAATTATCATTCATATCACCTCAACGGTAGGACTTCTGCCACTTCTTCCGCGCACCGCGACCCATTTGATGCTTGGGTTCCTTTCGGCGCGGGTCGTTCACTAGCAAACTTCGATCAAATCGGAGGAACTCGTCCCTTAGTTCCTCATCGATCCCCTCGGCGCCACCATTGAAGTGCACGAGGCCGCGAGCAATCGCAGTGCGGATGGCGTCAACTTGACCCATCTGTCCACCACCGATTGTGTTGACATTGATGTCGATAAAATCTAGACGATTCATGGCGTTTGCAATTTTCAGAGGCTCCATGGCCTTGTTTCGTGCCATTTCAGGTTGTAAGATTTCAATGGGTTCAGAGTTCACTCGAACGCGCCCCCCTTTGACTCCTTTCTTGGCCATCTTCACTGTAGCTCTAGCAATGGCTGTCTTGCGCTTGCCAGATGTATTGACTACCTTGGCTTGCTTCTTCTTCGCCATAATCACTCAACCTCCCATCTTGCATTAACGCCCAGTTCCTTGCTAATTTCGCCTAGGCGAACAAATCGCTGTGGTAGCGGGCGCTCAATCTTGGATGAATCGCCCCACTCACAGCCGTCGGGCAAGTCGCCGGACAAGTCGGAAGGGGTGCCGATTTCAACACGCAGTGCTCGGAGGGCACCACGGCCACTACTGTTCTTCTGGTAGGGCAGCATTCCACGAACGGTCCGCTTGAGAATCTGATCCGTCATCCGTGGGAAAAATGGTCTCTTTCGTGAGTGATTGAATTCGTACT
>JAKUOE010000105.1 GCA_022449845.1 Candidatus Thalassarchaeum sp. | reverse complement strand
GGGGGTTTCCGCTGCCCCCTCATCTTCATCTTCCGATGTATCCGGAGGAGCCATGCTCCCGCAAGGTTTCCGCTCACCTATCAAAGTGATTCCCGTGCAAGGAGAGATTCCAATCGCGCTTCGGCCTCTCCCGTAGGGAGAGTTTCTTCCATTTTCGCATCTGGGTATCGAAGGGCAGCCACGACTCCAATCATCAGTGTATCATGGGGTAGATTATGTTCGATACACAGGTGAATTGGACCCAGCAACCGTTCAGTTCGACCTAGTTTTCTTACGGGGTCGCGCGCGTTTCGTTCGATTGGATCCTTGATTTCTTTATCCTGATACTTAGCCAATGCTCGTTCACACCACATTTCCTGCTCCTTTGCATCGAATCCATATGCTGCAACTAGAGCAGCAGATGACTCTCGTCCTGCTTGCAATGCCAATTCAGCAATCTCCGGGTCGTTCGCAGCATCCGAAAGCCATTCGTATCCGGAAAGATGGCCGATGTAGCACACCATCGCATTGACACAGTTGTAGGTGAACAGTTTGCGAGTGAGTTCACGCTCAAATTCCCTTTTCTTCTCAAATCCTGGAATTGAAAATTCCGTTCTCAGCGCTTCTCCGTCCAGTGGCAGTGTCCAATGGTCCTGAATCTGAACAGTGAGAGGATGTTGCTTCTCGGTTGGCTCGATACAGGACCTCAGCACCTGAGCCTGCGCAATGCCTAGTCTGGTTTCGATGAGTTGCTTTTCCTCATTGTCCGCGCTCTCAAGTAGGGCTTCGCGAACTTCGGCTGCTGGACGAGGGTGGTTTTCAGCCAGAATCACATCGATCTCACCAATCCGCAAACGATCGCAGAGAGGTTTGCGAATCTGATGTGCCCAGTGCTTGAGGTGATTCGCCCCCATTGCGGTGAGCATGAGGTCCGCCCCAGTCAGGATTTCATCCAGATTGTCGTCAATATGCCAGACATTTGTCGCCCGTAGGCGCTCATTGGATTCATTCGCGAGATTGTATACATCCCATCCATCATTCTGACGCAATGCATTCACGGTTTCAGCGTGGGAATCAACCAGTGAAAAATCCCAGCCTGCACGGTGCAGCAGTTGGGCTAGAAAACCGCGACCGACTTTCCCCGCTCCGAAGATGACTGCTAGTGGTTTTCGACGTGCCAATTTGGCTACACCCAGTGCACTGACTTCCTGTCCAGCCTTGCGAATCGCACCCCGGGTCTCAACCAATTGTGAATCCATGGCCCATCCCCCTCCAATCCACATTTCACTGGGCTGGAATTTGTTGCGGATTTCTTCGACCGCTTGCATCCTGTCATCCATGTTCGTTTCCGAATTCGTTGAGGTCGCATTGTAACAGAGTGCAGGCAATCGACCGATTGATGGTAGCCAACTCATCTCTTCTCGTGGAGAACCACCCACCAGTCCAACGTGTTCACTGGTGTTTGCGAGATTGAACAGCACTCCTTCTCCAACATCTAGACCAATGACGCCAGCGGTGAGATCGTAACAGCCGCAGATGACCTCTGCTCCTCGTGTGATTCCTGAAATTTCTTCACCTTGTTCGGACACTTTTCCGATGACATCCTGTGGTAGATGGAAGTGACCATCACCCACATATCCTCGCATCGAACGACTGTCTCGTGCGATGATTCCAGTCAATTGCCAATTGTACAAATCCTTGAGTTGAACCGCGACACCGTCGTCCATTGGACCATTCTCAAGTTCCCATTGTGCTAATCTTGCAGGAACCCAAGCGCGTGTCGCTGGTAGGATATGTTCTCCCAGAACCGGTTTTTCACAACCATTGGGCAGCGGTTCGTGCCATGGAATCACTCGTCCACAGAGTTCTCCGTTTCGGATGACGACTGCTGATGGGCCGTGTGTTGTAATGCCTACACGATGGATTCGTTGACCTCGTGGACCCAGCCAATCCCGTAGGTTTTCCCACAGGCCTTCCGATGAGGGCCAGACATGCATCTCCCACGATGAATCCGGGTTGAGCAACAGGACCTTGGTGGCGCTGGTGCCTACATCGATGCCCAGTGTGAGTGTGCCGGGCATGACTTCCGGAGTACCTACCGGTTCATTGCAGGTTCTCTGCACTGTCCGGCCAAGAAATCGGTGTCCAATTCAGAACTGAGAGGCCCGGTTCAAGATCGAGGAAACGTCCAGGTGAATTCGATTGAGCTGCCGTCAACAGGTGTCCATCCAACGGCTGCTCGACTGCGGCTTGGAAGAAACGACGAACATCTTCTGCGAGGAAGGCAGTTGCTTGCAATCTCCCTCCTCTGTGCCAATGTTCTGTTTCATCGGGAATGACAGTTCCAATTCGCACGGCAATCGTCTCCATTCCATGCAGCCGTGCGTGCATCTCGGCCAACACTTCAGCATAGATTTTCGAGGCCCCGTAAGTCGAAGTCGGCGACACCCCATCCTCGACTCGAATCAGGCGACCATACATCGGTCCACCTTCCGCAAATAGCGGTTCTAAACCCACTTGTGTCAATCCGCTAGAAGCGACGATTACACGGTTGACTTGGGATGATTTCGCACAACGGAAAATGGCCGTTGTTGGTTCGATGTTATTCCGCATCATCGAAGCGTCATCATTGGACGGGTTGGCATCCGCAGCCAGATGGATGAGACAGTCAACCTCTTCGAGAACAGCACTCAATTCTTCATCAGAGACAGTGGTGAGGTCCATTTCGATGGAGACACGGCTTCTCGCGTTCTCATCCTCTGTATTGCGTCCAGACTCCAACCAATCTTTGAGGGGTCGATCGATGCCGATGACCTCATGTCCAAGAGATGTGAGGTGGTCGTGAACAATGCCGCCGATGAGACCGGCAGCGCCTGTGATGGCCACTCGCATGCTTCGTCGAGGCTGCCTTGGGTCAAGAGTTTGCTTCCAACGCACCGTCCGTCAACATCATGTCCTGACGCGGCCGTAGGCCGCGTGATGTCAGACATCCTTGATGCCGAACTTGCGCCCTCGGGTGGGCTCAAGACTGGATGGGTTGACGTTGGTAAGAGCGATTTCTTCCGTGATGCTTGGGTCATCATCTTCTATCTCGGTTTGATGCTTCCCTATGCATTCGTTGGCCTTCGGATTGGAACGATTGCGAACAATGAGTTCCAACTCCCAATCAAGGACATCGCGATTGCAATTATGTTGCTGCGTATCCCTTTCTTCCTTCGTTTAATATGGGCTCAACCTGTTGAGCGCTTCATCGAATTGCCGTTCGGACGGCGACGCAGTTGGATCCTACTCGGCACCATCTTGCACATCGTACTCCTCATTCCACTTCTCTTCCTCGATATTCGAACCGCGACATGGCTTTTCGTCGGCGTCGTATTCGTCGCCCTTATCCCTCGTTTGTTCGCTGAACAGGCTGTTGCTGGAATGATGGCGGAAAGCATCCCCAAACTGGGTCGATTCAATTCTGGAATCAATTTCGCCTATCGAGGGGGCGGCCACATTCTGCTGCTCACCATGGGCTGGCTGACGTCGAAGTCCAGCCCATTTGTCGACGGTTCTTCCACCGATTGGGGCACAATTCAGATGGCCGGTCTGCTTACGGCGATGGTGACGGCATTCTTCGCTGTGGCCATCACTTTGGTCATGAAGGAGGGTGCTGCGATACGTGGCCCTCAGGCTCAGAAGAAGCGCAAAACTGCGAAGACAATGCAGGCCGCAATCGAGAATGTGGACTTGGATTTCCCTGAATCCAGTTCGACCATGAATCGGGTTCTGGCCGCCATGCGAACTCGAACAGCGTGGATTGTGCTTGCTCTCTGTTTCCTCATTCCACTGGGTGATGGATTCGAAGGGATGTTCATGTTCTACATGCGGGACGTTCTCGGCTTCGATGCTGGTGAAGCGATTCTCTGGGCGAACATCTTCATCTTCGCCACATATCTGGGTCTGTTTGGCCCGTGGTTGTCCGATTATTATGGTCGGGCCAAGGTTTTGCGATTGTCCGCGATGGCCTCGGTGGCCTGCTATGCTGGTCTGGCCGCGATGATGCTCGTGGGTGCACCTGAGATTGCACTACTCATTCTCTGGATGCCGACACTGACGGTCACCGATTGGCTCATCTTCACCTTCATCACAACATGGGCCGAGGTCAGTGATCCTCGTTTAGGTCCCACTCACATGGCGCTGTATCAAACCACACAAGCGGTGGCGGCTACGTTCATCTGGTTCGGCATCGGTGTATTCCTGATTTATGCGACCGGCGGTGCGTACTGGCTGATTTTCTTGTTGGCCTGCCTTGGCCCGTTGATTGGCCTCAGTCAATTCCACAAACTCAAACTCGGTGATGAGTATGGGGTGGATACCCTCGACATCCGTGAAGAGATTTCCAAGGTCCAAGCCAAGTTGTCTGGAATGCCGTGGGGCGTTGAACCAGTCGATTCAACGTCACGCCGTCGCTTGGCCCTTGGAACTGCAATGGCTGGCCTCATCCTCTCTGTGGCCTTATTCACTGGACCATTCGTGTTGCTCAATTGGGAATCTAAGGAGACAGAGGAGAGTTGGGATTTGCTTGGCTGGAATGAGACTTCCATCACTTTCGAGACGATTGCCTCATTGAATTCAGGAAACGAGGGTATTGCTACAATCGAGGTGCCGACCACAGAAGGAGGAGTGTATGCCGGTTACTTCAGTGTCACACTCCAGTCATTCCAATGCTCAGTATTTGGGGCTCCACATTGGACAACTACATTCTCGATGCCCGATCGTGGAAATTTCTCCGATGATACAAACGACACCAGTTTCTCTTCAGAGGATTGGGAAGGTGAAATGCAGATTGCATTCGATGCCATCGGCCCCAATCTGACGGGGTTTTCATCAGAAGATGCCTTGCGAATGGAGCTTGAGGACATCTCAAGGGAAATTTGGTGGGGTCATGGAAGGGGTACATGGAATCTGCGTGTCTCAATGACAGGAACAGACTGTGGGACCCTAGGTGCAGCAGATTTCATCATCAATGTCACCGCTTATCACCTCATTATTCCATCCACTGTACCAGAAGATGGAATGGTTGAGGTCTCTTCCCTGACAACGATTACCGAGCATGATTACGGCGCAGCCATTGGTGTGCTACTGGGCTTCCCAATTCTAATCGCAACACCAATTCTTGCATGGATTGGTGGCCGCGACCCTGAAACATTCCTTGGTTGATTACCACTCGGCGTGACTTCCGTCTGTGTGTG
>JAKUOE010000104.1 GCA_022449845.1 Candidatus Thalassarchaeum sp. | reverse complement strand
CTGAACGCCACCTCAAGGGTTCCATGACCATCATTGATCATCTGCTCAAAAGAAAGCCGAATGTTCTGCTCAAGATGCATGTGAATATTGTCGATGTGAGGGATGTAGCCACCGCTCATGTACGGGCTCTGACAGAAGGTGAAAATGGTGGCCGGTACATCGTTTACAACGATTCATTGTGGATGCCGGAGATGGCGTCCCTCCTCCGTAAACAAATTCCTCAACGAAAATGGCCGAAGTTCGTCTTGCCAAAATCATTGACGTATGTTCTCTCGGCCTTCCACCCTCAATTGACTCGGAAGTGGGTCAAGAGCAATATCGGCACGACTTGTGACTATGACTCCAGTCCAGCTGCACAACAGTTGGGAATGGAGTGGATGCCGGTAGAAACGTCTGTGGTTGATGGGGCCAATTCAGCGATTGAAGCGGGATGGCGCTGAACTGATTCAAGCGAAGGATTGAGGAATGGGTGCCCAACCCGAGTGGTTGATGGAACCTGCGGATGTGTGGGGTGCGCGCTGGGACGCGTGTGAAAATCCATTGGCTCGTACATACATGGAAGTGGCTTGCCGCAAGCAAAGTCTCGTGGTTCTGGCCGCCGATCTAAACACCATGGCGGGACTGAATGCATTGGTCGACAATGTGGGCCCACATATCGCCGCCCTGAAGACTCATGTCGATTTGGTCGACGATTGGACTGCCGCGGGTTGGTCAGACTTCTGTGCGAAGGCCAAGGGCCACGATTTGTTAATCTTCGAAGACCGGAAATTCGCAGATATTGGGTCCATCTCACGTGGTCAAATGGCTGGTGATTACGACATTCGTTCGTGGGCAGACATCGTCACAGCACACGGCATCTCTGGCCCAGATATCGTCGATGGTTTGTGTGCCGGGTGGAATGATGTCGGCCGAGAAGGTGGAGTCCTTCTACTCGCTCAGATGTCGAGTCGGGGTAACCTTCTGGGATTGCCTGGGTATACCGATGAGATGGTTCGAGCTGGTGTCCCCAATCCTGGTGTATTCGGATTCATCGGCAACGGGAGTCGTGCTTCCGAACTCGCGCAATTGCGTGAAAAGGTTGGAGATCGGAAATTGGTATGGACTCCGGGTGTGAATATTGCTGTGGGTGATGGAGAGATGGGGCAGCGATATGGGAGCCCGCGAGATGCAGTTATGGCAGGAAGTGATGGGATTATTGTCGGGTCTGGAATCTACAAATCAGACCAGCAGGGAGAGAGTGCAAAGGCGTACGCTGACATCTCCTGGCAGGCACTTCTTGAGCGGAGTGGGTGTTGATGGAAGCCCTCCTCGGGTGGTTTTTCATCATTCTACTGACGGTCGTCATCGGATGGATTGGATGGTTGCAATGGAAAGCATACCGTACATTGGATGAGCGGATTGAACAAATGGATCCTACGTTGATTGAGAGTGCAAGTACTCGAATCGAGAAGGTGTTGGATGCTCCGCCGGGAAGTGTAGTGGTGCCTTATGTGGCGACAGCGATGGTTCCTGTACAGAACCCGGTGCCTGAAACCATTCCTCACGAGCAAGAGCGGTTCTGATTAGGCGAGGAAGTAGTAAGCTGCTCCACCGATTGCACCCAATATGATGAGTAGGAATAGGAACTTGAGTTTCGGGCCCTTCTTCTTGACTGGGGCCGCTTCAGGGGGGGGGGCAGGCAATGGAGCAGGGAGTGGCATTGCACTGGTGACTTCAACGACCTCTTCGTCATCTCTCTTGGCGCGCATATCGTCGACATCTTCAGGGTAAAGTTCGTCGAGATCCTCAAGACCGGGGGCCTCTGGAATCTCACCCATAATCATCTCCCAATTGTCATCGATGATGGATTGGGTGACGGGCTTCTCCAACCAGGCGACTGCGCCGGCAGAATGGGTTGCATCTGCGGCCAGTGTTCGCTGTGTGCGTGGAGCCATGAATGCGATGCGGGCATCGGGGTCTGATTCGCGCATTTCCAATGCTGCGGTGTGCCCATCCATGGTTGGGATATCGAGTGATAGTAAGACCAAGTGAGGTCGTTGTTTGACATAGGTATCAACGGCGAGGTCGCCATCTTCACAGATCTCAATTCGCCAACCCTTCTGGGTGAAAATTTGGTTCAAGCGCATCGTGCCCATGGGATTGTTATCGACAATCAATACCAGTTTGGCATCAGGGTCATCGGTAGTCGTCACCCGAACCATGTCACTCATCCCTCCCGAAGTTGCTTATCATCATCAATGACACCCTCTGGACTATTCCTCTTCATCATCGATGAGTGTGTCGGATGGTGCGGTATCTGGTGAGGTGAAGGTCTCCTTCAATTCCTCTTGACGTTTCATTTCCGCTTCAATCTCCTGTTGGCGCTCAGGTGCACGAACAAAGTGCATTTTGAGTTCAGAAATCAAGCCGCGTAGGAGTGTTTCTTCAACATCCTCTAGATTTCCTTTCGTCCGGGTTTCGAGGGTGCCCAATAGATCGATTGCGGCCTTGGCTTCACCCATATTGAAGTGGATCATGCCCGATTCATCCGGAATCATTCCGAGATGCATCATGGCGCTACGCTGTAGCATGTGAATCAATGAAAAGAAGCGTTGACTTTCTTCGCCCTGTAGTATATCATCCATATTCTCACCTCATTCAAACATCATCTGTAGTAACCAATCCGGATCGAACTGCTGCAGGTCGTCATAACCCTGTCCAACTCCAGCGAGAACAATTGGGCGTCCAGTCGCGTGAGCGATGGAAAGAGCCGCACCACCTTTGGCATCTGTATCGAGTTTGCACAGAACCGCTCCATCAAATTTGAGCATTCGTTGGAATTCAATGGCTTGCTCGACGGCGTCGTTCCCTGCGAGTGCGTCGCCGACGAAGAGAACCAGGTGTGGTTGGGCCACACGGTGGACCTTTTGCAACTCGTTCATCAGATTGACCTTGTTCGTCATTCGACCCGCAGTGTCAACGATGACAACATCGGCACCGCGTGCTTTTGCACTCTCAACGGCGTCTCTAGCAATGGCGGCTGAATCGCCACCACGTTCACTGGATACGCACCGCACACCGATGCGTTCGGCGTGAGATTCGAGTTGATCGATGGCGCCGGCTCGGAATGTGTCGGCGGCGGCAAGAACAACCGTTCTACCTTCGCTCTTGAGGCGATGTGCAATCTTGGCGGTCGTCGTGGTTTTGCCGGTCCCATTGACGCCGACCATCATGACGATGATGGGGGTGTCGCCGGCTTCGACCATCTGATCGATTGTGGCGTTAAAATCCCAATATCCAGCCGCGAGAAGGCTGTGCAGTGCACGCTTTAGGCTGGCTTCAATCACTTTTGTGAGGTCGGCTCCTCTGCGCAATCGACTGCCGATGAGTTCCTTTCGCAGAGCATCGAGAACGGTTTCCAATGCACGACTGCCCATATCCGCTTCGAGCATGACGAGTTCCAGTTCTTCCAAGAGTTCGTCAAAGACGGGTCCGGCCTTGATGATGCGGCCACCTTTCTCAACGACGCCGCCGCCCAGGTCAATATCGAACTCGACGCCTTTGTCCGTCTCGACTGTCGTCTTACCTACTGATTTCCGTGGTGCTTGTTCGACTTCTACGAGTTTTCGACCTGTGGTCGAACGCATCATGTGGAGATCCACGCGGGAGCCGTCTGGGCGCGGGACTTGGTCAACATCGTAGCCTTTCTTCGTGAGTTCTTTCTTCTCCTTTTCCTTGCGTTTCTTCTCACGCTCAAGCAATTTGCGCTCCTTCTTGGTCAGTGTCGCTGAAGGGATGGGTTCCGGTTCGTCATCCCAATCGTCCCAATCGTCGCCCTCAACGGGTTCAGATTCTTCGACGGGCGCCTGAATCTCTTCGACGTCATCCCATTCTTCCTCAACCGGAGGTGTAGTTTCTGCGATGATTTGCTCGGCCTCTTCACTATCTGCATCAGCTGTCAGAGCGTCCATGTCTGTGTCGTCTGCAACTTCTTTGACGCGTTTGCGAAATCGATCAAAGAAGCCCATGATATCACCTAATCATCCAATGTGAGTTCTGTGCCGTGTTTGCGTCGGCGTCGTGATGGTTTAGTGGGCGTTTCAGGTTCCTCTGAATCTGATTCTGGCTCGGCTTGGAGTTGCTTCGCGGCCTCTGTGAATGTGTTGGCCAATTCTGTGACAATTGTTTCCGTCTCAGTGAATTCGGTTTGAAGCACGTTGAGGACATCTTCAACCTCCGCCAAGCGGGCCTCAAGAATCGAAATTGCCTCTTCTCGGGGTCTCTCTGCCTGAACACCAGATCCAATGTCAATCACAACCGTGTCGCCCTTCGGTGATGCAGGCAACTGAACGCCGGCTCCAAGTGGAATCATGGTCGATTGATTGGTATCCAGTGTCTTGAGTGCAGAGATGACGCCCAATTGCTCAAGTCGGATCTCGGTCAACTTGGTGACTTGCTCTTCGATGCGAGCCATCTTCTGGCGATTCATCTCGACAAGTTGCGCAATTCGCTGTAGTTCCTGCTGCTCCATCACCGGCCCTCTGGGCCGGTCGACCCGCTCGTGTATCATCAAGCCGTCGATGTTGAAAAAACGACAAAATCTTAGTTTCAAGCCTTATTTCTGGGTTTTTTGTGCAGATATGCGGAATTAGGGTCTGTAACTCATTATTTTTGAAAAATACAGAATCCCATAATTAACATCAGAAATTGAATTTTATGAAGAAATGGTGAATGTATCGCACGCCACCCTGAAGGACTGGCGTCCCAGCGGAGGGGTATGGCCATGCTCGCTGCTGTCCTGTTGTGCGGCGGCAAGGGCAGTCGTATGATTGCGGGTGGGGTGGATACACACAAACCCCTTCTTGAGGTTGGGGGGATGCCCTCAACGCGGTTTGTCATCGAAGGTTTGCTCGGTGGCAATTTGGACTTCTCTCAGTTCATTGTCGTCGTTCCCCCAGGCCGGGAATCTGAGTATGAAGAAGCGTTGGCTGGATTGGGGTGTCGAATCGTTGTCCAGGAGCATGCGTTGGGTACTGGAAATGCTGTGTATGATTCGCTCGAACATTTGCTCGCTCCAATCGAACATGTTTACGTGTCATTTGGAACACAGCCACTGGTTCGCACAGAGACCATCGAAGGTTCGCTGGATGTGCATCTGAAACAGGATCTCGGGTTCACTCTGGCCACTGTCATCATGGACAATCCCTACGCTACTCTACTTCGTGACGAATCAGGGCGGGTCTGTGGCGCCGTGGAAACCCATCTTG
>JAKUOE010000103.1 GCA_022449845.1 Candidatus Thalassarchaeum sp. | reverse complement strand
TTGACAAAACGCTCCAATTCTTCCATGTCGAGATCCGTATGGAAAATTTCGTTTTGGGTTTCGCGAATCAACAAACTATCTGCATGTTGTCGATGATCGCGGAAGACCTTTTCTGATTTCTGTTGGAATTGTTTTGGACTGACTTCCTCAGCACCGATTCGGCGCGGCACGATTAGAGAACGACCGGAGACCTCACGAAACCGCTTAGCGAATAATTGGCTGTCCAATAGATACCGCTGCAATACAGCATCACGCTGATTGTCCTTGAACATTGGATAGATTTCTTTGGTATCGATTTCCAGACTGGTCTTGAAGAGGAATGAATTTTCATCGAAGGACATCTCAACGACATTCACGTTGTGCATATCACAAAGTCCAGCCATGAAATAACCCAGAGCCATGTTGAATGCCCGACCACGACATGTGGTGATGATGTAGGTCGGAATCGGTGAATTCATGATCTGTTCAATGAGAATCTTGTCAGGACTCGGAACTTGGATCGAATCGATTGTATGCTCCTCTAGGAATCGAGCGAGTGCCTCGGTCACGGGGTCGGATAACCCGTACGCACCCGACAGTAAGACGCGGGGGTCGCGCCCCCTCCTGATTGCGGTTACCGATGCATTGAGAAGATTGAGGACTGCTTGCGATAATTCACGTGAACGGCTAATCGCCTCACCTGACCAAGAGGGGACTGTCGGCCGATATCCCGTAACAGGTGTGACACTGACACGGCTTGCCTGAATCCGGTGAACTCGATATGTGGAGCCACCGAGAAGGAAGACGTCGCCAGGCCTGATATTCTGAACGAAGGAAGACGATAATTGGCCGATCATTGTTCCATCTGCACTGAAGACAAGATAGTTGTTATCAGGAGCGATAGTACCGATATTCGTGTAATAGATCATCTGGGCATAACCACGCTTACCGATGATGTTTTGTTCCCAATCGACCCATACACGGCGCTCATCTTCAAGCAGATCAAGAACTTCGATGTAGTCATCGTAGGGGAGGCTTCGATATGGATATGCAGATGTGATAATCGCATAGGCTTCATCCATATCTATCTCTCCACAAATAGTGAGTCCGATGATGAATTGAGCGAGGACGTCGAGGGAATTCGTAGGGAAGCGGAGGTGATCCATCTCCCCTGACATGATTGCGCCCTGCAATGCGACCAATTCGAGTAAATCGTGGGTCGAGGTTGGGAGGAAGCGAGCCCGCGGAATTCCACCGACATGGTGTCCAGCACGTCCAATTCGTTGGAGTGCAGTCGCGATAGAACCGGGGGATCCGAGTTGAATAACCATGTCGACCGTCCCGATATCAATACCCAATTCAAGAGATGAGGATGAGACGCAACAACGAAGTTCACCACGTTTGAGTTTTCGCTCAACCTCTAGTCGAATTTGTTTGTCCCTCGATCCATGGGGTCCTTCTACCCCGGCTAGCCCCAGAACACGCAATTTCTGAGTGATGATTTCAGTCATCTGACGGGTGTTGGCGAAGACGAGAGTTGTGGTGTGTGCCTCGACAAGATCTTTGATGATGTCGACATTGTGATCGAGCAATTGTTTGACGGGTACTTCACTGAACTTAGGATGCGGGAGGATGATGTCCAAGTCCAGTTCACGGTCCCCACTGACTTTGGCGATATGAACGACGGAGGATTCTTCGTCATCGAATTTGGGGATTGGGGCTTCTGTCTCTATTTCACGATCTTCGGCTTTCACAGGCACCAAAAATTGAGCGACTTCATCCAGTGGTTCCATTGTTGCTGAAATCCCCAATCTCTGTACAGGGTTCGCGATGAGTGTGTCGAGTAGAGCCATGGTCAATGCTAGATGTGTACCGCGCTTGGTAGGGACAAGGGAATGCAATTCATCGATTATCAACCACTTGAGGTTGTGCATGAGGGGTCTGAATTTCTTTGACGCCAGAGCAAGGCCCAATGATTCGGGCGTAGTAATCAGGATATGCGGGGGTTTCCTCAACATCTTCTGACGCTCAGATTGAGGTGTATCCCCGGTCCGGAGGCCCACCTTGATCTCTTGTGCTCTACTCGGAAGAAAACGGTCCTTGATTTCGGTCAATGGTCCAATCAAATTGCGTTGAATGTCATTTGCGAGGGCCTTGATTGGAGAGATGTACACACAATACAATTGATCCTCAAGTTTTCCATCCATTGCAAGTCGGACGAGTTTATCGATAATCGAAAGGAAGGCTGTGAGGGTTTTACCCGAACCGGTTGGTGAGCAGAGCAACAGGTGTTCGCCATCGACAATTGAGGGTATGGCCATTTTCTGAGGTTCAGTGAAATCTGGAAATTTATCTTTGAACCAATCCCGTACGGGTTGAGATAATTTAGACAGCAATACCTCTGTATCTTCAAGAGAATCAAGGTATACTGTATCAGCCATGAGAAAATCCTCCTATTACTCGGCGTTTAGCGTGCCGGAGCAGTATATCAACGATTCGACTATCAGATAATATTCTGGGGTTAATATTGCATTTCGCGAACTGTTGGGTTGGTGAAAGTGACCTCGGGTCAGAATTCACGCCGATTGCTTGATGAGTCGAACTCGCACGCGGATGGACGATGAGCGACAAGCATGCACGGCTGGAACGTCTGACCAGCATGCTACGAAGGCGTGGAGTAATCCTCCCAGCATTCGAAATTCATGGAGGTGTCGCCGGACTTTTTGACTTCGGACCAGTCGGTGGTAGATTGCGGCGAAGATTGAACAATTCATGGCTTGAACACTGGGCATCACACGGTGATATCGTTGAGATTGATAGCCCTACAATTACCCCTGAAGCTGTCTTAATCGCGAGCGGTCATGTTGGTGAATTCAACGATTTTATGTCTGAATGCAATGCATGCGGTGGTGCCTTCAGAAGTGATCATCTCGCTGAGGGGCACCATCCCAACCCGGACGTGCTCTCTCAAGAGGAACTGGACCAGATTTTGCACAACAACAGTATTGCATGCCCCACATGTGGTGGTGGTGATTGGAAAGCTGCACGACCGATGAATCTGATGTTTGATACTAGAATCGGTGCCATGAAAGGAGGTCGGGCTGCGTATATGCGTCCTGAGACTGCCCAGGGGATGTTCATGCTATTCCCAGCACTGTACCGACATTTTCGAAATCGTTTGCCATTCGGGGCCGTACAGACGGGTAAAGGATATCGAAACGAAATCAGTCCAAGACAAGGAATGATTCGACTGCGAGAATTTAACATGGCTGAACTGGAATATTTTATCGACCCTGAGGTTGAACCTGCACACGATTTCTCGAAATGGGAATCAATTCAATTTAATCTGATTCCTGATCCTGAATTCAATCAACCAATGTCGATAGACCCTGGTTCTGCCTCTGCTGAGAATATCATTCGCCATCCGACTGTCGCTTGGTTCATGGCCCGAACATGGGATTTCCTCGTATCTGTTGGAATCAACCCTGAAATGATTCGCTTCAGGCAACATGAAGGGACAGAAATGGCACACTATGCGAGTGATTGTTGGGATGCGGAGATACACGGGTCATATGGGTGGATTGAATGTGTGGGCATCGCACACCGTGGCTGCTATGACCTTGCGGCACATGAATCGGCTACCGGAGATGGTAATTTACGAGCATGGCGACCCTATTCTGAGCCTAGAACTGTTGACAAAACAGTCCTCGCTGGAAAGGGATCCATCATCGGACCTGCGTTCAGAGACCAGGCTGGTGCCGTCAATGATGCGTTGCAGTCCATAGATGAAATGCCCACTGGATTCCCATTCGAATTGACCCTCGAAAGCGGTGATTCTGTTACAATAGAGGCAGATATGGTAGAGGAAAAGAGAATCCAGACGACCGAGCATGGTGAATGGTTTCTACCCCATGTGGTCGAGCCTGCATTCGGCATCGATCGAATCTTGTGGCACATCATCGACCATTCTTATGTTGAGACGGAAAAAGGCGGCGAACCATACACTGTGCTACGTCTACCAGCATCAATTGCAGCAATCGATATCGCCATCTTACCCCTCATGGAGAAAGATGGGATGGGAGAGGTCGCCAGCCACATTCACCATCAAATCTGTGCCGCCCCAAATCTTGCCTCATACTATGATGGTTCAGGTTCAATCGGAAGGAGGTATGCGCGGGCTGACGAGATTGGAGTCCCTTGGGCAGTCACCATCGACCATGAGTCACTCCAGAACGGTTCGGTAACCATTCGTCGTCGTGATGATGGAGAACAAATCAGGATTCAACCAGATGAACTCGTTGATGCCTTGGTATCTGGTGCTGTAACCAGTCTGTTCTAATTCTCAATGTTCAAAGGGCGCCGTTGTTCGCCCTATGTCAATGGCTGAATCCGACGCTCATGATGATTGGACCGAGCGGTATCGGCCACAATCAACCCGTGAGCTTGAAGGTAATGATACTCAGAGAAAACGTATCCGGAACTGGTTGACCGGTTGGGAAAAGGGGCTGCCGGACAAGAGAGGGATGCTGCTCTCAGGACCACCAGGTGTTGGGAAGACGAGTCTCGCAACTGCAATCGCCACAGATATGGGATGGGATGTAATTGAGTTGAATGCGAGTGATCAGAGAAATGCCGCTGCAATCCGTCGTGCTTCGACTGGGACTGCGAATCATTTCACATTCAATATGGACGGGTCATTCAGTTCAAACCCCAATCGAAGAACCCTCATTCTTCTTGACGAAGTCGACCACCTCTCGGGTACATTCCGCCAAGCCAGTGAAGAGCGGATTGAAGCCACGCTTAGTGCACGTGTTGATGCTGATGAAAAGATGAACACATTGAGGGGAGATAGTGGCGGCAAAGCAGAACTCTTTCGATTGCTAGAGAATACCAAGCAACCCGTATTACTGACATGTAACGACCCGATGAGATTGTGGGGCCGTGGGCGCAGTTGGCGATCAACCCGTGACCGATTTTCTCGATTGGCCGAGGTTGTCGAATTCAATCGCGTTTCAGAAAGTGCACTGCGGCGAATTGCAAACCGCGTTTTGGTGGCTGAAGATGTGAGTGCAGATGCAATCGCAATCGATCGATTGGTAGCTTCCAATCCAGGCGATATCCGTGCGTTGGTTCGTGATCTTCAAGCGATGTGCGCAACATCGCCCAATCATATCGATGAACAGGCTGTTATCGACCAAATCGAAATGGGACAGAGGGACCAGCAGATAGATCTGTTTCCAGGCCTTGAGAAACTGTATCGGACCAGAAATTCTAGGGATGCGGCGAAATTGACACTGATTCTCGATAAAACACCTGATG
>JAKUOE010000102.1 GCA_022449845.1 Candidatus Thalassarchaeum sp. | reverse complement strand
TTCGTAAGCGGCTGAAATGGCCAATAACGACATTTCGTTGTTCGTGCACTGTTTGACAAGATCATGCATTTGATTGCGGAGATTCGAGCTGGGCCTACCTGATTTTGTCGTCCAATCATCAATGACAATCAAAGCGATGTTGTTCAGCGCATTCATCAGATCCATTGCACTCTGAATTCCAATCTCAATGTTCTCTCCAACTGCACTCAAGTGTAACTTTGAGACAGATGCAGGAGAAATATCTGAGAATATCTGTGAGAATCGTACTCCATCGGGAATCTGATTACAAATCCATACGACGTGGTACCCCTCTTTGAGTGCATTCCGTGCGTGTTGTAGCGCAAACGTCGTACCACCGCAACCCGCAGAGACGGACAGGTGAATGCAACCGTTCACAGGTGGTAGCATGAAGGTTCGTCGAAGTCTAGGTACATGAGGAGTGTGGCGTCGCAATGGATATACGACTGGTTGCCTGTCGAGTATCATGGCCAAGGACGCGATTCTTGACTCCGAGTTCAGTTTGGATAATTTGGAGCGTATCCCTCGAAGGCCATTGCCATATTTCGATGAGCAGGATGACGATGTTGGTCTGTTCGCAGGAATGACTATCAGTGGAGGCATTTTCCGTGTCGCATTCTTAGATACCAATCAGTATGGACCACACGCGATGATTGTGATGCTGTTCGGTTTTGCTGCATTCACGGGCGCCATTTTATTCGCGCTTTCTTTGAGTTAATCAGTCAATTCCGCTCTGGCCAATGCAACCGCTTCGTCGACGAGTTCGGCGGAGACACCGATGTGATTGGAAGGATTGAACATTGCTTCCATTTGTTGAGTGTCGAACCGTTCAGTAATCGCAGTAATCGAATTACATACGTCACGTAAGTGTATATTTTTGGAGATACATTCCATACTGGCGCTTCTCAGTATTTCATGGGCCTCATCACGGGGGATTCCTGCGTCGACCAGTTCAATCATCACCTTCTCGGCCATGACGAGTCCATTCTGAGACTCGATGTTCGCGAGCATCCTATCAGCATCGACCACACACTTGCTCATGACGCGATCAGATTTAGCGAGGACATCATCTAGAAGAATTGCTGAGTGTGATAATGTGAACCGTTCTGCACTGCTGTTAGCCAAATCTCGTTCGTGCCACAAGAGCGCATTCTCATATGACGGGATGATGAACGATCGGACGACTCGAGCCAATCCACAGGCATTTTCAGCAGTGATTGGATTTCTCTTGTGAGCCATGGTACTGCTGCCGACCTGCTTTTCTGTATCGAACCATTCACCGACTTCAGCAATTTCACTACGCTGCAGGTTTCTAATTTCTTGCAGCAATTTTTCGACACTGGTCGCGACATTGGCCATCCACGAGACCCATTCCACGTATCGATCTCTACCGACGACCTGTGTTGTCACTAGAGGGACTGTCAATCCTAGATTCGATAAAATCAATCTCTGTAATTCCCTTGCATCGCTACCTTGGGCAGCCCCAGTGCCGACAGCGCCGAGGAACTTCCCTACACACACACGTTGACGTAATTCATCAAGTCGTACCAGATGACGTCTAAATTCATCTAGGAAGACTGCAATTTTCAGTCCAAATGTGATGGGTACAGCGGCTTGGCCATGTGTTCGACCCAACATGACTGTGTCGCGTTCACGTTCAGCAAGATCGGCCAATGTACCGATTAATGTTGAAAGGATTTGACGATGAATATCGACACTATCTTTGATTTGTAGGCCGACTGCGGTGTCCACAATATCATTGCTGGTTGCACCCAGGTGTATGCACCACCCTGCATCTCCAGCAGCTTCGGCCATTGCCTTGGTTAGGGCCATGATGTCATGTCTTGTTTCTTGTTCAATCTCATCGACCCGTTCTACAGTGACGACATCGGGTTTGGAGATTGCCTCGATTGTTGCATAATCTTCATCCGAAACACGACCCAATTGATTGTGTGCCCAAATGAGTGCCCGTTCGACATCCAATTGGCGAGCATGTCGTCCATGCTGACTCCATACCAATTTGATTGGTTCCCTTCCATATCTGTAATCAAGAGGACTGACAGGCATTGAACCACCCAGTTGTAGGGCAACGGAGGTCGGTTTTGAGGGTGCCGCTCTGAATCCCATAGGTCATCAGGCCAGTTCGGCGCTCCAAATGTCCACCCAGCCTCTTCTCCCTGTCCAATGTATTGTGTGCTGTGTTTTGATTGGAAACTTCATCCATGGGGCATTGAGAACCGCCGTTTCAAATTCCCCTCCTTCACCATCAACATTGAATCGAAAATTTTTCGAATTCACACTCAATTCATCTATATCAGAATCGGAAAGTATTCTTCCAACCCATTCCTTTCCAAGTCCCTCCGTTGTCACAGATGTAATCATGACCTCGTGACCATGAGAGATTAACTCGCGCATGTGCGCGTGACCATCATTGTGCCATAGTGGTGTGAATGATTTAATGTTCAAACGTGAACACATTTGTTCAATCCGCGTTTTCTGATAGTCACTCCGAATCGCCCCGACAACCAAACCTTGGATTGGATCTGTCGCCCTCAATCTACGTAGATTATTGGGCCATTTCCAACCATCGGGCCATTGAGCGTCTTTTTTCTCTGACTCACTCCATGTTATGGATCGATTTTTTGTCGAACCATGTATGATTCTTTCTAGACAACTCTCCAGTATCTCCATCTCAGTCTCTTCTTCTCCTTCGATTGGAATCGGGAGCCACGGAATATCCGCGCTTGCCGCTTGCATTCCAGCCAATGCGGTACTGGGTACTTGAAACATCATTGAATCATCGCCAGTAACACCGAGTGTGCCCCACCCGGCAACATCCCAGCCACGCAGTGTCGCCCACCATGTCGCGGAGGAGGACTCCTTGCCCGCAGATGCCAGCACCAGCACACGCATACCATCGGACGAACGAGTCCAGGCGATAGACCCGCCGCCCCCTGTGTTGAAGAACCTCCACGCGCGCGCAAGGTTCAGCCGACGAAGGTTCATAGGGGACTCCAAAGGTCGGCAGAGGGATTCAGATGCAACCGAGTGGGAGAGGGTACGACCATGGAATCACGACGTTCAGCCCAGACGGCCGTCTATTCCAGGTAGAATATGCTAGGGAATCCGTCAAGAGGGGAACGACGACGGCTGGCCTGAAGTACAGAGATGGCGTTATTCTTGTCGTAGACAAACGAATCTCAAGCCGCCTCATTATTCCGGAATCAATTGAGAAGGTCTACAAAATCGATGATCACCTTGGATTTGCGACTTCAGGTCTCGTTGCTGACGCTAGACAATTGGTCGACCGCGCCCGCGTTCAATGCCAAATCAACCGTATCACATACAGTGACAGCATCCCCGTCGATGCATTGGCCAAAAGAATCTGTGATTTCAAGCAATCATTCACACAATATGGTGGCTCGCGTCCGTTTGGTACAGCATTGCTGATTGCGGGCGTAGATGACAATGGTCTACACTTGTATGAAACTGATCCATCGGGTGCGTACCAATCCTATCATGCCGGCGCCATCGGTCGTGGACGCAACACAGTTGTCGATTATTTCGAAAGTAACTGGAAGCCGAATCTCACAGCCAATGCCGCGATTAAGATGGGTCTTGAAGCCCTTCGTGAATCAATTGAAGCCAAACTCAACAAAGACGCAGTCGAAATTGCTGTAATCGATGCAAATGGCTACCGTGTCCTAGACCGAGATGAGACCGTTGCTCATATTGACAAACTGAAGCCAGCATACGATGACGAGTGAGGGGAATCATGGTCACACTGGATGACGCTGTTGTCGCCCGCTTGGAGAAGGGTGGAAAGCGTTACGAAATCCTTGTTGATTCTGAATTGGTCGACCAATTCAAGTCAGACCCAACATCTGTCGAACTGGATGATTTGCTTGCGGCTGATGAGGTCTGGCATGACGCCAAAGCTGGAGAACGTCCCACGGAAGAGAAACTAATCTCAACATTCGGCACGACTGATTTACTTGAGTGCGTCACCAATATTCTAAGTAAGGGCTCAATCCAACTCACAACCGTACAGCGAAGAAAGATGATTGCGGACAAGCGCCAACAGATAATCACCGAAATATCGAGAACTGCAATTGACCCACGTAGCAAAGCCCCTCATCCTGCTACTAGAATTGAATTGGCTTTAGATGAATTACGGTGGAATCCCGACCCATTTCTTTCCGTTGAGCGACAAATCAAGGATGCAGTAACTGTCCTACGTCCTGTCATCCCCCTTTCATTTGAAACAATCAAGTTGGCCTTCCGCGTTTCAGGATCTGCCTATGGCTCCGTTCAACGCGAGGTCCGTAGTGATGTAATCAAGGAACAATGGTTGGACAATGGAGATTGGGCCTTTGTGGTCGAAATTCCAGCAGGTATGAAAGGCGAGTACCTCTCAAAAGTCGCCAAACGAGACCCGAATACTGAGGTCAAGGAACTCAATTGAGGGTACTCTCATCACCCCTACGGGGTGGGCACCGTTAAAGAGGGGTGTTGGGTCGGCGGGCCGGAGTGAATACGATATGAGTGAAGACAGCACCCCCCCCGAGCGTGACTCAGGTGCTGTGCGGCTTGTCCATCCGGGCGAGCGCGTCGGCGTGCACGAAGGCGCCGTTGCCGGGCACGGCATCCGTCGAATAGACGGTGAACTGGTCGCCATGCGCATGGGAACCCTACGAGACAATGGAAATACCGTCAGCGTTGATCCACTGAGCAGCCGATATGTTCCAAGAGCCGGCGATTTGGTCGTCGCCTACGTCGAAGGCATGACCAACAACATCTGGTTCATGGATATCGGCGCATCATTCAACGCAATTCTCCCCATGAGTCTAGCACCATGGAAGGTCGAGTTCGGCGCCGTTCGCGAACACTTGAATGTAGGTGAAGCCGTATTGTGTCGAATTCAGGAAGTCGATGAAACTCATTCTGCAGTCGCTACGATGAAGGGCATGGGTCTTCGAAAGTTGAAATCTGGTCTTCTTGAAGAGATTCCTCCACATATTATTCCTCAAGTCATTGGAAAGGGAGGCAGCATGCTGCAGACCCTCAAGGATCTGGGTCAATGCCGAATGGTTGTTGGTCAGAACGGTCGAGTATGGCTCGATGGCGATAATGATGGGATGCGCGATGTCAGAACTGCTCTGCAGTTGATTCGAGACACCGCTCATCTTCCAGGATTACATGACCGCATCGATGCGTTAGCGAATGAGTGAGTGAGAGTTAGGAAGTGAAAATATGGGATATGGAGATTACCAATGCATGGAT
>JAKUOE010000101.1 GCA_022449845.1 Candidatus Thalassarchaeum sp. | reverse complement strand
CATAGGTCCAAACGCTACTCCTACATTCCTCATTGAACTCGGCCATGCCAAATTCTTCGATGGCTTCGTTACTCATCAAATCGAGACGCTTCTGCACTTCGATTTCGACGGGGAGACCGTGGGTATCCCAACCACCCTTCCGCTCAACGAAGTGACCTTCCATTGCCTTCCAGCGGGAAACCAAATCCTTGTAGGTCCGAGCCACGACGTGGTGAATGCCGGGCTTACCGTTCGCCGTAGGTGGCCCTTCAAGGAAAATGAAGGGTTTGCCATCCTTGCGAGAAGTGACCTGCTGGTTGAACGTGTCCTCCTCACGCCAAGTCGACATCAGCGACTCTTCAAGGGCCACAGGATCGAGATCACCTGCGGGTTTGGGTACGCCCATGAAGCGCGGGACCTATGGTCCCGCTTTCAAGGGTGCGGCAGGGTTCAAACGCTACCGATGCTCCGCAAGAGGTATGGAGACAGTCACTTACGAGGTCGGTGGCATGTCTTGCCAAGGCTGTGTATCCAATCTTACCTCAGCGCTACAAGGCGTCCAGGGTGTCACCTCGGTCGAAGCAGAGGTCGGGTCCGCTGTCGTGCAGCACGAGGGGGCAGATTCAGAGGCCATGGAAGGAGCAATTACAGGGGCTGGTTTCTCCATCGGACAGCCTGAATTCAATTGGAACGATGGGGCGGTTTGGAAACAATCCGCCCACAATACAAAATGGTGTCTCATCGGCTGTTCGATCGGTGATTTTGGAACCATTGCATTCTTCCAATTTTTCCTTCCAGATTCGGGGTGGACGACAATGAGTATCATGCTTCTTGCAATGTTCAACGGATTGATGACTTCAATCGCGCTTGAGACTGTCATTTTGACCAAGCAAATGGCACTTATGTTGGCGTTCAGAACGGCCTGTGGTATGTCACTCATATCGATGATTTCGATGGAGGCTGCCATGAATATCACGGATGTACTCATCACTGGAGGAGCTATGCTCACTTGGTATACCATTCCACCAATGCTCATCGCTGGATTCTTGACGCCTTGGCCATACAACTACTGGCGATTGAAGAAGTACGGCGTCGCGTGTCACTAATCAGTACTTGATACCGAATTTATCGTAGATGAATGACATCAGCCATGCTGGGCCGATCATCAGGTACTGGAGATCCTCAAAGAACGATGGTTTCTGCCCCTCGACCTTGTGTCCGTAGAATTGGCCAATCCACGCCAGAACGAATACGACAATACAAGATTGCCAGAGTGGAATATCAGTCATCGAACCATACAGATGGCACACCGCGTAACAGAACAGACACCACAATGTCATGCCAACAGTCAACGACACGGAAAGGCGAGCATAGAATACGACCACGGGAATGAGCATTAGGGTCGCAAAATTCACCCATTCGTTGACAGCCATGACCTCAGGCACAGGAATGCTCCACAAGAGGCCGACAATAGTGAGGAAGATTAGAGGGACTGCAACCCAGTGAATTTTCTTGTTGAGTGAATTCTGGTGACTTTCACCATAACCATCGAGCCAGTCTTGCATTGAGCGAGCTTCTCCCATGTGCGTGTGGGAGCCAAGACAGTCCTTCAGGCCATCGACGTAACGTTGAATGGGGTGCAGCGTGAGGGTGATTCGTGACAGTCATCGCGTTGTTGCAGTTGGACCCGACGGTCGGCGATATTTCAGGCAACGTCGCCATTGTCGAAGCGGCGACAGCCATGGCGGCAGAAGCTGGCGCAGACATGGCGGTGGCCAGCGAATTGGTCATCTCTGGGTATCCACCGCGAGATATGCTGATGGATGCAACCTTCGTGTCTTCCTGTGAAATGGCGGCGATGGCGGTCAACAGTCGAATTCCCCTGCTGATTGGAACACCACTCACTGCTGGAAAGGATCGACAGAAACCGTACAACGGAGTTGTGCGAGTTGCCGAATCTCGAACTTCGAAAGTTGTTGGGCGAAAACAATTGCTACCCACCTACGATGTCTTCGATGAAGGACGCTATTTCCAAGCCGATGATGGCCCTGGAATTGATCGGAGTCTACGAGGCGCATCGGTTGGAATCACCATCTGTGAAGACGCCTGGCAGCACATCGGTGAAGTCCCAGCGGATTATCCAGCCGATCCCATCGAACAATTGGCCACATGGCAACATCAGGGTGAGCCCATGGCCGTCAGCGTCAACCTCTCATCTTCTCCCTATCATCTAGCCAAGGAGGGTGTGCGAGCACGCTTGGTTCGCAAAGCCGCCTCCACGCTGGGTCACCCTTTCCTGCTCTGCAATCAAGTCGGTGGCAATGACGACCTCCTGTTCGATGGACGAAGTATCGTCGGATGGCCTGATGGTAGAGTCGTTCAGGGACCGGCGGGGTGTACTGGAATTCTCATGGTGGACATCGAAGATCCGGATTCGGCCCATTGGATTCCGTTGGGAGAGCAGGAAGCAAAGGCCGAAGTCGTCAACGCAGATGCTGAACCGACGATGCCATCCGAGGGGCAGGATTTACTCTCTGCAGTGACATTGGGGTTGGCGGATTATTGTCGAAAATCTGGAATTGGGAAAATTGTCCTCGGCATGAGTGGAGGAATTGATTCAGCTGTCTGTGCTGCAATCGCGTGTCAGGCCGTCGGAGCGGAGAACGTACTGGGTCTTGCGATGCCTTCTCGACATTCATCGGACCATTCGATTGAGGATGCGAAGGCGACTGCTGAGGCATTGGGGATGGAATTGCAAGTAATGGCCATCAATGATATTCACGACAGTGTCGATACCGCACTAGTGAATGAACTCGAAGCGGGGCATCCAGTCGCCAAAGAGAATCTACAAGCTCGAATTCGAGGGACGCTCGTGATGGGTGCAGCCAATGCCCGCGGAGCGATGGCCATCGCCACTGGAAACAAGAGTGAACTGGCCATGGGATACTGTACCCTATACGGTGACATGAACGGTGGTTATGCACCGTTGGGTGACCTCTACAAGACCGAAGTATACGCTGTGGCTCAAGCCATCAATGACAATGCACATGGAACACCACCAATTACTGAATCGACGATGACCAAGGCGCCTTCTGCCGAATTGGCGCCCGATCAAAAGGATGAGGACAACCTGCCTCCATACAGCGTTCTCGACCCCATTCTGGAGGATTGGATTGAGAGAGGGATTCGAAACGATTCTCCTCTCACACCCGAGGTCCTCGCGCGCGTACACGCGAATGAACACAAGCGATGGCAATTATGTCCGGCACCCCGGGTTTCAAACCGTGCGTTCGGCCAAGGCTGGCGTCAACCACTGGCTTCTCGAAGATGACAGGCAATGGACCCGCATATTGATGGGCAAGTGCCGGCCGGTTCCTACCGATGGACATCCCGCAACCGCTCGTCGCCATGCTGGCGGGCGACCACGGCCCAACCAAACAGAAGGCCGCGCGATTGGTCGTTGATTTAGCTTCCACAGCGGGTGCAACTGAGTTCGTGACGTGCGCACACGCCCACGTGAGTGGGGTCTCGCCACTGACAGGAGGTCATGGGCTTCGTCGCTTCCTAGCGGACCTTGCTGGAGATGAACAGGGTATAGTGGAGATTCCGACGACACTGAACAGCGCAGGGTGTGACAAGGAGAAGATGGAGGAGATGGACATCGAGGCTGAAGATTTTCTTCAACATCAGTTCGAAATCGTCCACGCCTATTCCGAACTCGGGATTGAGGCCACACTCTCTTGCACACCATACGATCGGGGGATTGAGAACGAGGGGATTGGATCCTGGGCGGAGAGCAACGCAGTGGCCTTCTCGAATTCCTATACTTCACTCATCACCAATCGAGAGAGTGGGTTGTCAGCACTGGCGACCGCCCTGACAGGGTGGGCTCCGAAGTGGGGGTTGCACCTTGAGGAGAATCGGATACCCAACATCCATGTTCAGGTGAATTGCGACCTCGAACACATCGCAGATTGGAGTGTTCTCGGCGATTGGATTGGAAAGCAGATTCAGCCAGAATGGAAGTTACCTTGGGGGATGATGCCACACATCACCGGATTGCCGGAATATGTCTCGTTCGATCAAAAGAAAGCGTTGACTGCGGCGGCGGCGAACTATGGTTGTCCAATGCTATGGGCTGAAGGAATCTCACAAGAGCCGCCGGAATATACACCTGAAGGAAGGCTAGAATTCACATCGGATGCACTCAACGGACGATATGCTGAACTCGCACCGACCGGACAGGTCGATCTCGTCGTCATCGGCTGCCCTCAGGCCAGTGTGGGGGAGGTGCGAACCACTGCAGCGGCAGTACGAAACCGAATGGAACTGGGCCAGCGAATCCCCGACCAACGACTCTGGGTATTCACCAGTGGGCACAATCACACTCTACTGGAACAAGAAGGGACCCTTGATGTCCTAGAGGAAGCGGGGGCCCTCATCCTCAAGGACACCTGCCCGGAGGTCACTCCTTACAACCGGACACGTTACAATCACCTGCTGACGAATTCCCTGAAGGCCGAGCATTACCTCACAAGTGGACTCAATCGAATGCCAACCAGTGTCATGAGAATCGAAGATTGTGTCGCCCATGCATTCGATGCGGAACTCTCAGCGGGTGAACGGCCCAAATTGCACGGACAAGCAGCCAAACCGCTGGCGACCAACAAAATGTACCGAGATGGAGAATTCACATCTGATGGGCGAAGTCTACCCTCTCAGAATGAGTGGGCAGTGCAAGGGAGAGCGCTCGTCACTGACGTACCAATCACCTATCTGGGATACGTGAATCGTGACTCTGGAATCATCGAAGAGCCAGGACATCCGCTCGATGGTGTTTCAATTGCTGATACCATCCTCATCTATCCCAAAGGAAGTGGTTCGACGGTGGCGCCCTTCGTCCTGATGGGACTCATCTACACTGAGAAAGGACCCAAGGCAATTGTCAATCGCGATGTGTGTCCATTGACACTCCCGGCTGCTTCACTTCTGGAGGTGCCCTATGCACATGGATTCGATGAAGATCCGTGTTTGGAAATCAACACGGGTGATGAAGTTGAGATGCGTCTAGAGAATGGAAGAGTCGCCCTGCAAGTCGTGAACCGTACGGCAGTATCTCCTTGAGGGAGAACGTAGTCACCTCCAATATGCGATGCATTGTCACAGGAGGGGCGGGCTTTCTTGGAAGTCACTTGGTCGAACAACTCGTCGCGATGGGGCATTCGGTCGCCGTCATTGACGATATGTTTCGTGGAAGCCAAAAGAACCTCGAAGGATGCAAGGGGATGGATGGCTACTATCTGCTGATGGGGGATGCTTCAGATCGCTCCTATTACGAGAAGG
>JAKUOE010000100.1 GCA_022449845.1 Candidatus Thalassarchaeum sp. | reverse complement strand
CATACACCTACAATTGGGACTTTGGAGATGGTGAAGATGGAACGGAAGCGAACATTCTACACAAATATGAAAGAGTCGGAGAATAAAAAATTCGGATGACCATCCAAGATTCGGATGGCTCAATATTACAACTCGAAGAGACCATTACACTCGTCAAGGGAGAGGACGAGCAGAATGGGGTCACGGCAGCTGAAGAAACCCTTCATGAGGATGGAGGGAACTTCGATTTGTACGCAACCTCAACCGGAGCCATCGGACTACTGCTCATCTTCGGATTGTTCGGTCGCAAGCGCCGCGAGAGTTTCCTCGAGGCAGAACGTCGTAAAGCTCGGGGCGAAGGTTCGATGTGGGACCAGCACTAATCGCGTGGGTACCCATGCGATTTCACGGTGAATCGTCATCATTTTGTTCATCTTTGGAAGGGGATTGTGAACCCACCAAAACGTTTTTTCGATATCGGAGTAGGAAACCTCTAACGAGAAATAGGCATCCCAAAGGAAAGAAACAGTATGCGCCGCACACCATTCCATACAGATTAGGTTCCGAATATGGAAAGCAACCACCAACCGTAAGAAGGAAACAAATAGCACTCACTTGAAACGCAGAGGACGGGGTAAGTGCTGTGGCCATGTCTCTTGTATTGGGCTAGCCGACTTGAAGTGTCCGGCTCAAAATTCGGCAAGGTCACCGACCGAATCGAATAGACTGGGGCCGCTCGTCAGGTAGACCATGATGCCTCTTCGACTGCGAGAGTCTTCGGGTTGTGGGTTCTCCATTGTCGCACAATCTCCAAAACAACCGTCTGCGAATGCAATGTAGACTCGACCCTCGTTATCGATGTGTAGATCATTGAAATCGAGGAGGTTCCGATTTGAGCCACCAATATCGCGGCAATCGCCACTGTTCAGACAGATGCTACCCACCTGCACTGGGTCGGCTGAGGCGCGCACCGTGTGGAATACCGGATTTTCATCGAGTGCGTTCAAACTGTAGGTGATGTACAGGTAGTAACTGACGTTGGAGTTGGCGTAGTGCGCATTGCCATCCCAAGCGGCACCGTCCAAATTGGGTTGACCCAGTTCACCCGAATTCTCACTTCCAAGATATGTGATTGCGATTCTTCCAGGGTCGCCTGCATCGATTTGTGGGAAGGCGTAGGATACAACCTCAATCGGGCTGATGCGAAGGCTCTCTTGTTCCCAAGATTCGCCCGAATCCGTACTTCTAGACATGTAGATACCTTCGCCATTGTAACCATTGAATGAGCCGTTCTCTTCTGGCCCGCCGGGCCCAGTCCAAACGTGGTATGCATTTGATTCGGTGTCGGTCGCAACTTCAGAGTTCTTGCGTGGATAGGGAGTCCCAACATCTTCGCCCATTGTGCGCTCAAACCAAGATAAGCCGTTGTCCTTTGAGATAATCACTGTCGGCGTTTCAACCCGAGGTGTGACGTAAACAGTCCCGTCTGGTGCGGACGTAATCGCGCCGTGCAATCCACCATTCCATGTTGCAGGACCCACGAGTTGGCCACCTGCCTCAAAGGTAGCTCCTCCGTCAAAACTGGTGTAGCAAAAGATGCCGGCAAGTTTGTTGTAACAATAGTAGACAGCAGTCTCATAGACGGCTTGTGAAAATTGACCGGGGATGCCGTATCCACTACTCGTCCAAGGGCCGGTGGCCAATTTGATGTGGTCATTGATTGGGGTCGTCCCCGAATCGTGAGGGTTGCCCAACCAAGATTCTCCATCATCATCGCTCCAGCAAATCCAAGAGGTCTCAAGGCCTTGCATTTGCACGGCGAAAACCCGATCGGTGATGGGGTCAACCCACCCCCATGGGTCATTGGTTTGGAATGCGCATTGAGGCCCCGAAACATCCTCCCATGTTTCGCCGTGGTCACAAGAACGCATGACCTTCTCAAATGCGATGAAGAATATGCAACCACTCGATGTGACGCCAAGACTCGGTTCTGCCCCATCCTCGCCGACATCACTGAAGTTGAACATCAATGGAAGCGGCTCGACATCAACGGGCAGACCGTCGACCCCTGTGACGAAGATTCCGTCGGGTAGAGCGGGTTCCTCCGGCGTAGCCGGAGGTGTATCCTTTCCAAAACATCCCGACAGCGGTGCGACCAACATCAGGAATCCAAGGAGGATGGCGGTCACTCGCATGTCATTCCGGAGTCAATGACCACGGATTATCTCTTCCTTCGTCTGTTGACATCGTAAGATGTCACTCAGCCCATGTCCCTTGGAAGTTTTCAGCATTGTCCACACGGATGAATAGGTCCAATGCGGTCCAAACGAGGCTGTTGAAACCACTCGCCATCCCGGTTTGACCTCCAGCCTTCGCCGTCATGAATTCGAGTGTATCAGAAGGCGAATGCCATTCCTGCCAGAAGGAGATATCCCCGCCGGGACTGAAGAAATTGAAGGTTGGATATCCCGCTGAAAAGAATGAGCAATGATCGGAGGCGCAGGATTCAGCAATTTGCCATGTGATTGGATTGCCGGCTGTGGGCTGGTAGGCTAAATCATCCTCAATGGTCGTACCAACCCAATCATGCATGCGCTCCATATTGGAATCATTGGCCCCAGCAATACTGATTGTCCAGTCATATTTGGAGGCAGAAAATATCTCTCCACCCGGTCCGATGAGAGGTTCACTGGGAGGCGTGATTGGATAATTCAGTGCGACCATGTCGAAATTCATGTACGCTCGGACTGTCACGTTCTCCGGTAGATGATCAACATAGGCTCGTGAACCGAGAAGGCCTTCTTCCTCACAGGCCCACAATCCTGCAACAACAGTGTGGTCGAACTCTAATTGAGCCAAGGCCTGAGCCATCTCCAATGAAACGGTTGAGCCTGAAGTGTCATCGTTTGCTCCCTCGTTTGTCCCTCCGCTTGGAGGTGTGAACGCGTACGCGATGTCAAAATGACCACCGATGACAATATATTCATCGGGATTCACACGGCCCCAATTGTATCCTACAACATTCAATTGATCAGGGTCGTCATCGTATCGCGTCACTTCCACGAAATCAAAACCCATCTCCCACATCTCATCAGCCATGGCTTCTGCTGCCGCTTCGTAGGCAGCCCCACCTTCGTGGTTAACGCCCCCTGGACCAGCGGAAGCGCACCACCTGTTGTTGTATTGAGAGGTGAGCATGTCGATTGTGTCGTATGCTCTACGCCCATCTACAATCATCATTTCATCACTATCTGTGAGTTCGATGGTTCCATTCCACATTTCATCTCCGGCGGTAACAATCAAATCAATCGAGGATGATTCAGTATCCATAATCAGCAGTTTCACTTCTTCAATTGATGAATCAAAGGTCATGTTCATGGCATCGCGAAAAACGCCAAATTCATCGACAAAGAACGTACCATTCGCCCGATGAACTGTATAATCAACATTGGATTCAATGGTCATTGTGTAGATTTGTCCACGGGGTGCAGTATTCGAATTCAACTCTTCAGGAATGGAAAGATTGGCGGCGGGTTCCGAATCATCCATATTGCCGAAACAGCCGGAAAAAGCCACTGAGAACATCAGTAAGCCCAGCATCACGGCTGTTGCTCGCATGCCTTGACGTCGACGCACACTGAAATTATCTTACCCATTCAAGGATTCACCAATCAAGGCCGAGGACCCGCCTCACCACGCGCTTGGAACTGAGGATTCCATTGTTGTGATATTGCAGCCCCGAACGGCACGCTTGGGTCCAGAAGACATCGGTACATTGCGAATCGATGTCGCGCCAGACGGTGTTCCGATCGATGGAATTCTCCAAGTTGAAAATGGGCAACTTCGGCTCGTAGGTCTTGACAATCAATGATTCATCCAAATGATTCGTTTTGAAATCGATGTAGTTCTCTGTGTTGTACACGAATGTAATCAGATATTTTGCATCCAAATCCCCCATCCGTGGCTTGATGGTGTTGGTGATGTAGAAATTCCCAGTGGTCACGTTGCGATGGGTCTGGTGCAGCCAAGGTCGGTTTCCGATGTCGGAGAAGTCCGTGTGGAACAGTACGTAGCAATCCATCTGATCCCATTTCCGAAGTTCAGTCACAAGAGAACTCGGAGCTACGTCGGCCAGGACGGGGAGCGCTTGTGTGGGCTGAGTGGCCACAATCACGGCATCACAGTCCCAATTCCGGCCATCTTCTGCTCTCACTGACAACTGACCTTCAGAATCGCGCACGATTTGGGTGACCTTGGTGTTCAGGTGTTGTGAATATCCGTCGCTGGTCAGGAGTCTGTCTCTCAGTTTGTGAATGAGGCGGCCATCCAACACACACCAGTAATCCTCCTTGTACTTCGCAGACTTGTCTCTGGTTTTCAGCGACAGTGCGTACTCAAAGATGAACGCCGCAAAAACGTGGGCAGGCTGTCGGTCGACATCCTCAAAGCGGCACCATGTGTTGATGCCGACCCAGGGCATGTAGAAATGTGTGAATACAGTGGAGTTGACCAATCGCTCTCCAAGTACATCGGTCAGGCTTTTCGGAGATTCAGGTTGCAACTGATACTGATAGTAGAGTTTGAAGAAAATCGTGAATCCATCGATGAGTTCCTTCAGTGTGGCCTCGCGATAGATGAACTTCACGAAAGCGCCGATACCCGAGCCCATCTTCGTGTTCAATTCGCGATCCTCAAACACAATCGAGCCCTTCAAATCCTCGAAATCGTGAGGGGTCTGCGTGATTCCATATTCTCGGCAGAGATGCAAGTAGTGTGGCTGTTGAGCCGGCAGCGTGATGATGACCGTGCTCGCATGATGTTCGCCGTTCTCCAAGTACGGATCATTGTTTCCTCCCACAATCTCTCGTTGCTCGACCAGTGTGACGTCGCAACCCGCCTGAATGAGGTACTTGGCCGCAGTCAAACCACTGATGCCGCCGCCGACGACAACAACCGATTTTCCCTCACCGCCAGTTCTGGGCATGTCGATGGGCAATGCGTCGTAGGCGAGGATTGAGGCGGTCGAACCCGGATGCTCTTGCTTGAGGAGAAGAAACAGAATGAGGATGTACAAGGTCGTCCAAATCAACAACGAACCAGACAGTAGGAATACAGAGGCGAGATAGGTCAGCGTGGCAATCCCAAAGGCGGACCGAACCGGGATGAATCGTGAAGACCGTGTCATAGAATCCCCTCAGTTCGAATCTGTTCAAGCGGAACTCTCGCCCATGCCGAGGTCCCCTGAAAGATACAGGGCTGCAGCGATGAGCAGAAGTTGAGCGACCAAACGCAAAATGTGCTGCTGTGTAGTGAAAGAGGTGCCATAGAAGGCGACATCGTGAGTCCACATGTACAGGTTCGCAGGATACACGCCGA
>JAKUOE010000010.1 GCA_022449845.1 Candidatus Thalassarchaeum sp. | reverse complement strand
ATGTGTGAAGGTATTCAGCCAACATCCTCTGTTCGTTGTAAATTGAGAGGGCATTGACGGAATCTAGAATCACGAAATTTCCGGTTTCGGTGTACTCTCCAAGATGGTACAGTGTCTGGAGCATGATTGACTCAAGCATAATCGGGCTGTCGACAAACCGAACATTGGTGTACGGGACTTCAGTGCCGCCGAGGAAACCACTCGAGACTGTATCGATGAATTGGATTCCACTTGGATCAACTCCGATGCGCTCCAAGGTCTGGATGATTTCCGTCGCGCTTCGAGATGCACATATGTAGACGCCTCGCATCTCAAAACCCTGAATGAGAGGTTGAAGAATCGAGGCGATGATGAGTTCTGAATTGCTTGTCCCCACTCGCACCTGAATGGCCGATGAAGGCGTCGCCTCTTCGGCCAATTGTTGAGCTACCCCTGCGTCCAACTCAATCATTCACAGCACCCCACTTCAGCATCGGTGTGAGCATGACGCCCTTCGGTGTCAGTTCAAGAGCATATTTCGCGCGCGCGTGGGAAGCCCCTCGCATCTTGACAACCTGTACGAATCGCAGTAAGTGCCCCATTCGCTCAACATCTCCAAGCACGATGATTCCATCGAGAATCGCTTCTTCAACACCGAAAGAGGACCAGTATGCTTTGGCTCCCGACGACGTAATCTCAGAAACCAATAGCGCGGTGCAGCCAAGAGTTGCAAGAGCCTTTCCAAGTTTGAACAAGAAATCACGAATCAGTTGTTCACTCGGAATCTTGTAACACAGCGTGGTCACCGAATCAATCACCAATCGGGTCACACCAATCGTGTTGACGATGTCTGTAATCGCTTTCACCATCGCATCAATATCTGATAATTCAAAGGTTGATTTCGTCATCCCCAACCAAGAGAATAGGACGTCCATATCGAAGACATTGATCAACCCCTGGTCGACCAATCGCATATCGAAGAAATCGAATTGGCGAACATTCTCCAACAGTTTCACAGAGGGTTCTGTGGCTGAGAAATGAGCACAAGCCTCTCCATTATTTGCTCCATTGACAAGGAATTCCATGCACATCGTCGTTTTTCCAGAACCGCAAGTTCCTGCGACTAGAACAGTTGAACCATAGGGGATTCCACCACGCAGAATCTCGTCCAATCCCGCGATTCCGGTGACACACCTGTCACGCTCGTACTGAGGGTTGGGCATCATGGGAACAATGGGCGATTCCACAGGCCGTTGATAAGCCGATTGACTGAACGGTGCCGAAATGGCCCGACTCCCGCGATTCTTCACCAACCGGGAGTGCCACCATCAACCGCAGTCCAATTCGTCAAACTGCTGGGTGAGCCCCCATGATTGTATGTCATCGAGTGATTGGCTTGAATGTCCCACGATGCATCCCATGTCACGACAATCACGTCATGCGTGAGAACAGTCCCCTGTCGCGTCCAACCGAGTGTGATGGTGTCTCCCTCTGTAGCCAGTGCATCGATTGTACCCGTGCCGAGCACACCTGATGCGGCCAAATCAAACATCAAGACTCCATTCGGGTTGTACTGTGTGACTGCATTTCCTGTACAAATCATTCGCTGTCCCGCAGCCAATGCCTCATCTTGGAACAGTTCGAAGGCACCGGGACGTGAAAGGCTCCACCCCGAGAGATTCATCGCGAACCCATCGGGATTCTCGAGCTCAACCCATTCTGGGGGTCCGTTCAGAGGATCAGCCATGAATTCCGTAATTCGCAATCCGGAGGCCTCTCGTCCCGCATTGTGTACTTCGAGGGTGACTCGAACCACATCATCGTCCAAATGCATCATTCGACTGGCGGTGGCTCCTCGGGTCGCACCTGAGCGGGAAGAACCATCGGAAAAGACAATTTCACCAACCGTCGATTCGTCACTACTTTGTAGGACGATGATGGTTAAATTCAGACTCAATCCTTCGTCGATTCCAAGTCCGTGGATCAGTCGATCTTCGGTGACGTTTCCTAGGGCTGTGATTCGCTTCAAATCGAGATGACCCGCACCGTCTCCAATCGCGGGCAAAAGATCCGCCGAAAGCAGCACGTTGGCGTTGAATGTATGCCAGTCATCGGTTGAATTTGCCGTGTCTCGAATACCGCCTTCTTTGAGAACAACATGTCCCTTAGAATCGGTGAGTCTTTCCAGGCCATCGATGGCCATCTGATCCATTCGATCTATTTCGGCGACATTGCTGCCAAGTTTTAGTTGGCTCAATGCAAGAAATGCGCTGACGATTACCAAGAAGAGGACGAAGGCCGAGAGAAATTCGACCACAGCGGTCAAACCCCTTTCGTCGCGCACTTTTCGCGCACTTCCGACCGAGTCCCCGCCCCGCATCATTATTCTCCCATGAAGGCCGCATCCATCAACCCTGTGGCCCGTTTGAATGCCTGCTACAATCCTTTTCGCGATGTATCGGTTCGCCGAGGGGTATAAACGGACCTTTTGGAGTCGTGGGTTCAATGGGTTCAGTACAGCGCGCCCGTAGGGCGCGGAACCGACACCGCGCTAACGCCCTTGTTTTGCTCATGATTTTGAGTTCATTCGCAGCGTTTGCCCCACCTGTTCAGGCCAGTATCGCCAATGACGATGTGGCCATCACTGCGGCGTATGAACCGATGCCCGACATTCATTTCGATAATTCCGATGTCCTTGATTGGACTCCCCAGATTATGGTTGAGAATCAATACAATCTCAATGCTGATGCTCGAAACATCGATCTTGAGGTATGTGGGGGCGATTGGGTCGAGTTCACAGCATGTCCAACATCACACATTCTCAAAGAAGCCTCCGCCCAGTCACCTAGTCTGAATCGGTCTGGAATGGATGGAGATTCGGCGCTCGTCACCTTCTATTCCTTCTTGTGGTTCATCGATTCAGGTGATATTTCATCATATTCTGGGATTTTCACTATCATGTTCCACTTCACCGTTGAAGACAACAACCCCAGCAATGATCACTTCCGATACACAGTTGTCATTGAAGACGAATTGATTGATTTGATTGCACATGATCATGATGTCGATACCTCACAGGTTTACAACAGCAACCAACCCATTCCCGCCAATCTGGACATCCAAAGCCGTTCATGGCCTGCATCACAGAACTTCTCTACCGGTTGGTCCATGCATCTGATCAACCCACTGGTGGCCGAATCTCAAGATTGTGTGGATTGGGATATGAATTACACAGGTGTTGGTGACGCCGACGGTTCTGGTGAATTGATTATTCACACAGCCACTCATTATGATGCGACATTCACCTCTCATTATGCTCCTTATGACATTCTGGTCGGACTCACCAATACATCGACGAAACTTCTTGCCAATATTGCCGTGGCGGGAACCGAGTTTGGTTTCGAACATAACGTGCAAGTTACGGCGACCTGGAATGGTACTGAAGTCTACACGGAGAACTGGGGTTTCACCGGAGATGGCACACTCCAGTCTGCGATATACAACACCGATTTGGAAAATGGTACTCTCTGCTTCACTGTTCAAATGACAGTCCCCGATATTGAAGTCGCACAAGCCACGCATGAAGTGGGTGGTTATACTGGCACTTTCTCCACTCTCGTCCCTCTCCCCGATATTGTTGCTCCGTACGCAGGTAATTTCGAAGTTCGAGCTCATATCAATGGGACATTCCTACAAATCGACTTTGATCCCAACGAACACAATGACATGGTCATCTTCGATATCATGGTGAATGATACGACGGATTTGTGGATTCGTGAAGTGGTCCCTGCGCGTGGTACAACAACATACACCCAGCAAAGCGGAGAGTATCTTGTTCGCTTCCCATATGGTGAACAATCCATTCGAGTGGTTTCTGGGAACATTGGTTGGGTGACCGCAGACGCCCGTGTTGAAGTCAACCTGTATCATCTTCAGACCAACGAATTTGCCGCTGGTCCTTTTTCATGCAACTTCACATTGACACCTGGAGAAGAAA
The DNA here is from genome assembly GCA_022449845.1 of Candidatus Thalassarchaeum sp. Taxonomy (GTDB): domain Archaea; phylum Thermoplasmatota; class Poseidoniia; order Poseidoniales; family Thalassarchaeaceae; genus MGIIb-P. The sequence continues at coordinate 21,085 of JAKUOE010000010.1, read as the reverse complement.
CCCGCTGTGATTTCGATTTCTCCACCACTGGGGCTTTCACGCTGAATGCTTCCATCACTACAGTTGATGGTAACATCGACGCTCTGCCGAGCGACAATTGGTTTGAGTTGGGTATCTTGGTCGACTTCGGCGCCATCAATCCTACCATCGCGAATCCGACGCCTGCAGACGTGTTTTTGACCGGTGAGAACATTCTCGCCGTTGCTGGCGTCGATCCTCAAGCACCCATGCCACTCAATTACACGTGGAGAATGAATTTCATGGAGATTCTCGGGTATGGACAAGTCACCAACATCACAATGCCGATGGGTGAATGGATTCTGACGCTTTATGTTGAAGATGAAGCCGGCAATCTTGAAATTGCCACTCAATCCATTCGAATTCTCAATCGCGTTGAATTCCAATCTCTCCCTCACGTTACATCGGGTGTTGCAATCTCCACATATTCGATGGAGCTCACCTTCGACGAACCACAACTCCCTCCACCTGGTGTATTCTATCCTACTGCTTACAACAAGGGCAAGGAACCTCTGGCGCTATTCAATCTCTCGATGAATTCTCCATATGGCGTCGACATCAATGTTGACAGTATCGAGGCTTGGTTGGATTTGCACCATTTCTTGCCTCCTGCCATCGATAAGAATACAGTTGAGATTCTGAGAATACCTGATTGGTCTAGCACAGTCACAGAAGAATTGACCGGTGCCGATTCATTCACAGTCATGGAAAATGGTTCACTTCAATTGATGATAAATTATGATGAGGGGGGTTCATTCATGCTCATAGGTGAGATGGACCCCATCGAAGTCAACCCTGGAAATCTCACAATCGTTCTCCAGAAAGATGGGCAAGTGATGATTACATGGGAGAACGAAGGCGACCATGAGAACCCCTATTTCGGTGGCTGGAGAATTTATCGAAAGGACACCTTCCGCTTCAGTTTCCCATTCGATTCTGAAACGCAGTTCAACACAGCGACTGCGGGCTATGAGATTCTAGACGTCCCCAGCACCGAAACATCGTGGCAGGATCCAAACTACTGGGAACAGGGCACTTGCTTATCCTATCTCGTGATGTCCCACAATCGGGCCGGTCAGAGTGATTGGAGTTATGGCAACGTAACCAATGCTGTTTGGAATGAGACCACTGAGCGCATGGTCGTTGATCAGGTCTGCGTCGACAACTCAAATCCCGAGACCACTGTCGAGGACATGAGTTCCTCAGTGACATTCGACAACAGTTCCAAAACTCACACTGCCCATGTCAGTTGGACTTGGCCTGAACTGGACGACGAAGGCATTCTCTCATGGAATCTCTATCGAAGTCAAGTTGTGGTGAGTAGCGTCACATATCTCGAACCCCTTCAAACTGGATTACAGGGAGAACCCGGGGAAGAGGCTTGGTTCAACGAGACCGAGAGTGGTCTCAGGGAATCCATCAAGGTCTCGCAATTCTACTATTATGTCCTCGTCCCATTCGATGCTGTTGGAAACAGCGATTATCTCGTACGTGATGACAATGCAATCGGTGTCAATATCGATGATATGTTCTGGGATTACCACACGGCCCCTCCACCTCCACCCGAACCAACCCCTCCATCATTGCCGGGTGTGGGTCCTTCGCAATGGTATGGGCGACTCATCGATGATATCAACGCTGGACGCTTCCAACAGGCCGGTATTCTTTGTACAGCTCTGATGCTGATCAACCTCCTCCTCATCCCGATGATGATTAACAAGTACAAGGCTCAGAGGGTTCGGCTCAAGCGCAAGCGTGCGCGAGCGCGTCATTTCGACGACGACGAGTTCGCTGACGACCTCGACGAATTCTTCGATTAGATGGCGCGACGTGGGAGATTCGAACTCCCGTGGGTGAACCCACTGGTTTAGCAAACCAGCGCAATGGCCAGGCTATGCGAACGTCGCAGCAGCCGCCCCACCCGCATTTTTCATTTAAGGCGAGTGGTTTGTTCACTCTTCCTCGCCGTCAATGACTACCTCGGCTTCGGGCTCTGCATCCTCTTCATCAATGAGGTCGGCAGGCAAGCGTGCCGTGAAGATGATTTCATCCACAAATCCACCTTTATCGCGGTCCCGCAACTCCATCACGCGTGTACCTTTTGTTGCCTTCCCAGTGGTTTCCTTGGTCTGATCTGCACGGACTCGAATCATCATGCCCTTGCTCGTCAATAGGAAGAGTTGGTCACCCAAATCAGGGATGGTGTGTACGCGGACAATCTCGTCACCGGCGCTCTCATCGAGTTTCATCGTCTGAACTCCACCTGCTCCCCGGCTTGTCTTCCGATAACCATCTCGATACTGCTTCCATTTACCCTGTCGATCATCCCAAACTTTCTCGCCATTCTCGTCGAGGGTATCATGCATTTGACCGTCACCCAAATGGCTTCGCTTCGCCATACCGAATTTAGAGAGTGTGAGGACATGGGTTTCCTCGTTGGATGTTGCAATCATTCCAACGACTTCATCCCCTTCTTTGAGTCTCATTCCACGAACACCGGCAGTGACTCGTCCTTGGACCTTGACAGTGAAGCCGGTTGAACCATCTGGATTCTCCTTGGTTTCACTCGGTTTGAAGCGGCAGGCGCGACCGAATTTCGACACGAGGACCACATGATCCTCATCGGTAGCTTCACGGACGGCGACGAGTGTATCCGTCTCTGTTTTGAATTTCAGTGCATATTTTCCATTTCGATTAATTCGAGTATAATCTGCAAGTTTTGATCGCTTCACAATTCCTTCGTGGGTGGCGAAAATCAGGAAGTGTCCCTCTGGATTTTCCTGCAATTCCTTTGAGATTGGGAGGATTGTCACAACCTTCTCTTCCTCACGCAGTCGCTCGATTAAGTTGCGAATATGACTGCCTCGGCTGAGGCGACTTCCCTGCGGTGTTTCCCATGCTTTGAGTCCGTAAACTCGCCCCTGGTCTGTGAAGATGAGGAGTCGATCTTTGCTGAAACAGGTGAGGATTGATTTCGGGAAATCTTCATCCTTTGTGGTGACGCCTTTGAGTCCCTTCCCTCCACGGTTTTGGACCCGGAAAGCCTCCACTGGAAGGTGGCGGATGTAATTATCTTCAGAGAGCGAGATGACGATGGCGCGCTCTTCGACTAAATCCTCTCGATCCATTGAAAGCGGCATCGGGTCGATATCTGTTCGACGCTCATCCCCATGCTTGTCAACCATCTCATCCAATTCGCTCAATAAGATTTCCAATTGTCGTTGACGACTCGCTAGAATGGAGTTGTATTCCTTAATCGCCGCTTTGAGTTCGCCGAACTCATCATCCACCTTCTTGGTATCCATTTTTGAGAGCTGATAGAGGCGACGTTCTGCAATCGCCTTGGCTTGCGGCTCCGAGAAGTTGAATTTGCGAATCTTACCGAACTTTGCATCTCCTCGCAGAATCTGTTCAAAGTGATCGCGACTATCGGCGCCTTTCCCCGCAGCCACGACATCATCGATTCGCGCCTGCGCCTTGACCAATCCCTCGAGCACGTGTGCTCGGGCTTCTGCCTTGGCCAGATCGAACTGTGTTCGTCGACGAATCACCTCTTCTCGGTGGCGAACGTATGCATGGAGGATGACGGGCAGCGTCAGTTGAACGGGTTCCTTGTTGATGATTCCCATCATGTTCGCCGAATATGATTCTTGCAAACGACTGGAACGATACAGTTGATTCAATACGGCGTGAGGGTCAGCATTTTGTTTGATTTCGATGACGACTCGAATCCCTTCTTTGCTGGATTCATCACGAATATCACGAATCCCTTTCACGGTCTCCTTGCTGACAAGGTCGGCGATTCCCTCGAGCATCCCTGCCTTCTTGACCTGGTAAGGAATCTGGGTGACGATGATGCGCTTCCCCTCACTGTCATCCAAGACTTCACACTGCGATCGGACATGGAATCGACCATGCCCCGTCTCATACATGTCGCGAATACCATCGATTCCATGGATGGTTGCTCCAGTGGGGAAATCTGGACCCCTCAGATGTTGCATGTATTCACCCATATCGATATTGGGGACATCTTCAGGATTCCCGTTTTCTTCACCTTCTTCCAATATTCGTTCGACGTGAAGGTGGACAGCTGCGGCGACCTCGTTGAGATTGTGAGGTGGGATTTTCGTGGCCATACCCACGGCAATTCCGTCACTTCCATTGAGGAGGAGATTCGGAAGTCTGGCTGGCAGAACTTCCGGCTCTTGTTCCGAATCATCGAAATTGGGTTGGAAATTGACAGTATCCTTCTTGATATCCTCAAGCATATGCTTGGACAGTCGATCGAGTCGACTCTCAGTATATCGCATCGCTGCGGGGGGGTCTCCGTCGATACTACCGAAGTTTCCTTGCCCGTCGACCAATGGATATCGGAGGCTGAAATCTTGGGCCATTCTGACCATGGGGTCGTAAATGGATTGATCACCGTGTGGATGGTACTTCCCCATCACTTCGCCCACTGAGCGGGCCGATTTGGAGTAGGAACGATCGGAGGTGTGTCCTGCCTCGTGCATTCCGAAAAGAACGCGACGGTGGACTGGCTTCAACCCATCTCGAACTTCTGGTAGGGCGCGGCCGATGATGACCGACATGGCGTAATTGATGTAGGACGTTCGCATCTCATCGTCGACCGTATGCCTGACTTGATTGTCGGTCGGATTCGGGGGCAATTCTTCTTCGTCACTCATTGAATCACCTCACACATCCACATTGGCTTCGGTGGCATGCATTTCGATGAATGCTCGCCGCTCAGGCACATCGTCACCCATCAGGGTCTGGAAAAGTGCGGACGTCTCCCCCTCTTCACTGAAGTCATTCGCAGTGACCTTGAGCAATGTCCTGTTGATGGGATCCATCGTTGTCGTCCAGAGTTGATCTGGGTTCATCTCACCGAGACCCTTGTATCGCTGAATGCCAATCTTTGTATCGGGATTATCAGCGCGGAATTCATCGATAATCTCATCTCGTTCTGCATCCGTATATGCATATTTTGAGGTACGGCCTCTGGTCACCATGTAAAGTGGAGGTTGGGCGATGAACACATTGCCCGCTTCGATTGCAGGTCGCATGAATCTCCACATGAACGTGAGAATCAGAGTACGGATATGCGCACCATCTACATCGGCGTCTGTCATGATGATGATTTTCCCATAGCGTAATTTTTCGACATCGAAGAAGGTCTCAGATTCAGCCAACGATTCTTCTCCTTCTTCCAATTCAGGTGGGTTCCCGACGCCAGCCCCGAGGGCCTTAATCATGGTTTGAATCTCGTTGTTCTGATACACCTTCGCCTGATTACGAAGTTGGCGCTCTACGTTGAGGATTTTTCCACGCAGGGGGAGGATGGCCTGGGTCCGCCGATCCCGCCCTGTCTTGGCTGAACCACCGGCTGAATCACCCTCGACGATGTAGATTTCACACTCATTGGGATCTCTACTCTGACAATCAGCGAGTTTGCCAGGCAAACCTCCGCCTTCCAAGACACCCTTTCGTCGAGTCAAATCGCGAGCTTTACGGGCGGCCTCACGGGCTTTGCTCGCAAGAACCGCCTTGTCGATGACAATCTTCGCGACGGATGGATTTTCTTCGAAGTGTTCACCGAGTTTTTCATTCACAATACTCTCGACAATTCCTGCGACTTCGTTGGAAACCAACTTGTCCTTGGTCTGACTTGAAAATGAGGGGTCAGGATGCTTGACACTGATGACGACTGCGATTCCTTCACGCACATCGTCTCCAGAGAGTTTGTCGACATTCTTGAGGAGATTGCGACTTTTCGCGTACCGATTGAGGGAACCAGTGAGGGCACTACGAAGCCCAGAGAGGTGTGTACCTCCATCACGGTTGCGAATGATGTTGGTATAACATTGGATGACTTCGTTGTAAGCGTCTGACCATTGCATGGCCATCTCGACATGAATCTCACCATCTTCGATTTCACGCATTCCTTTGATGTAGATGACATCGCTGTGAATCGGATTGCGACGATCGTTCAACTGCTTCACGAATTCGGAAATCCCACCGTCGTACTGGTGTTCGACGGTTTCGGCCTTCTTTCCACGCTGATCGACAATGGTAATCTTGAGCCCAGCATTGAGGAATGCGGTTTCTCGCAATCGGGTATTCAGGATGTCATAATCAAATTCTGTAATCGTCGTGAAAATTTCCAAATCCGGTTTGAACGTGATGGCAGTCCCGGTTGAGTTGCTCTCTCCAACAACTTCCAATCGACCTTGAGGTTCGCCACGAACATAGTTCTGTTCGTACAACTTCCCATCGCGTTGAATGCACATCTTCAACGATTCCGATACAGCATTGACTGCAGAGACACCGACACCGTGCAACCCTCCGGAGACCTTGTAAGATGAATTATCGAATTTACCACCGGCGTGAAGTTTCGTCATAATGACCTCGGCAGCACTGATTCCAAATTCTGAATGCTCACCAACGGGAATCCCTCGTCCATGATCGACAATTGTCACCGAACCATCCTTCTGGAGGACAATTTCGACGGCATCACAATGGCCGGCGAGATGCTCATCGACAGCATTGTCGACGACTTCCCAGATACAGTGGTGGAGGGCAGACCCATCGTGAGGGTCGCCAAGGTACATACCAGGGCGTTTGCGGACTGCTTCCAGTCCTTCGAGGACTTGGATACTGTCTGCCTTGTAGTCAGACTCACTCATACCTCTATTCCTCCTTATTATATTGTTTGAGGACCCCCGTAGGGGGTCCTCACGGGACATTCTTTCGTGGGTTGTCGGGGTTATTGAATGATTCGCTTATTTCAGCCGGAAAAACCCCTTTTCACCCCCTTTTCGTGAACCCGAAACCGCATCACTACGCTTCAATCCCAGAATCACCAACCTCTGTTGTTTTTTTCGCGACATCCCTCTCAATACGGTTAAACAGGGGGTGCGGGTCCCCGCCTCGATGACTGATACCCAAATCTGTGTCACACTACGCGGACATAGTGTAGGCGACATGATTCGAGACGCCAGTAGAGCTACAGCAGCAGGGGCTGATGTAGTCGAAGTTAGATTCGACAATCTATACGTCAATCGAATCGAAATTGACCCCATTGTCATCAAGGATGCAGATGGTGATGAAGTCATCAAGAAACAACCTCCTGTGATGGAACCACGTCCCATTGAGGAAATTGATGTCGCACCCTCGATTCAAAGGCTCAAGGATGGCATTCAGATCCCCGTCATTTTCACCTGTCGATCTTCTGAAGAAGGAGGATATTTTCATGGCGATGAGGAGAATCGAATTGCGATATTGAATGCCGCAATCGAGAGTGAGGTTTCATGGATCGATCTTGAAATTTCCATCCCTTCTAAGGATCGAAAGGCCTTGGTCAAAGCATGTGGAGATGGAACCTCCATCATTGCCTCAGGCCACCTTCCTGCTGCCTCCTCGTCAGAAGAGATTGTCGAGTATGTGACGACCAATTCTGAAGCTGGCACCATCATCAAGTGTTGCTACACGAATGTTCGACACTCCACCAGCCTCCACATTTTTGAAGCCGCGAATACTCTTTCAGAGAGCGATATCAATGTCGCATTGATGGGGAATGGGCCAGGGGGAGATTGGACTCGAATTCACGCACCAATACTCAATCAAGCATTGGTTTACACCACCCTTGACAAGGACTACTCTCTGGTCAAGCGTGGCCATGTCAATATCAATGACCTGAGGACTGCCTGGGGCGTCCTAGAATACGAATAATCACCCTTCTGGGGGTTCGGTTAAGGCAGGCGCTGGTGGAGGCCTCTCTGGCTCCGTATCGAGGTGAGGCATCATATCTCCACCTCCTGACTCAATGGTGACCAAACCTGCCTTCATGTAGCGTCTGTGGACCAGGAAGGGCGATGCCATGATGGCCAGCAGCCCACCACAACAGGTCATGGCTACTGTCCAGTTGGGAAGAGAAAATCGTTCTTCGACCAGTACGGTCACATCCACACTGTAGTTCGATTCTTGGGCCTTCGCATCATAATCTCGAATGTTGTTCCATGATTCAATCATCAGGAACATCGTCTTCGGTTCGGCATAGTCATCCCAAATTGAATAACTCCGCTCTTCATGATCGAGGGCCACAGCAAACTCGACATTATCCAATTTTTCGTATGAGTGCACGTCTCTGAAGGGGTGCCACAGGACTAGATTTTGGAACCACGGAGGTGAGTGCGCAATATCATACCGCATCCCATCCCAATCGTTGTGTCTGGAATCGAAATCCCATTCGTATTTGTTGAAGTCATTTTCTTGCATTAGGTACACGTCTGCAACCGGTCTTTCTTCGGACCCATTGAGGGGTTGTAGGTTCACACAGATGGTATATTTCCAACCGGTCGTCAGATTCATTCGCAGACCGAATGCAGAATCGTTATTCAGCACAGATGAGGTGTGGAATGATGTTGTTAGACTCTCCAAGTCCTGATTTGGGTTCATTTCGCCTCCACGCTCCCATCCACCCCATTGTTCATCACCTAAGTAGCCACTTCCAGCCATCGTGAAATCCTCGACCATCGGCCATTCGGGCTCATCATCAATTTGATTGAGACTGGGTACTCCGTCCCCGTGGCTACAATCTGAAGCCGCGGAGGCCACAGGGGCAAAATCGAATCCCAATTCATAGGATATCACTGAGAGTAATGGTAGCATCAGCAGGATGACTGCGACCGTCGTGATTCGCTGTCCATTCTCAACCATGCAGTCACCGCCGGCGTCTGCTGGTCACAGGTCGCACATAACCCGCTTCCTTGCTGCGCCGGGCATCGCGAGTGAAATGGGGTGGGTGCGGTGGAGGGGCATGTTGATCCATCCCTAGGATTCCGCCTTCAGTGTGAACTTCCGCGACATCGTAGGTACTCGCTGCCTCTTCCGCCTCAACCTCAATTTCCTCGGGCTCACGCATGACCAACCATCCTAGTGTCAGAACCAGAAGGATGAGGATGATGATGTACAGGCTTCCTGAATCTGTGGATGGTAGAAGATCTCTCCACGACAAATCACCCAATGCATCGTCTTCTGCATCGGGGTCGCGGATGAGGACCTCGTAGGTTTCGATGGTGCAAACATTCGTATCGTCACAGACCTTCAATCGAATCACATATTCGCCGGTTTCGTTCCACCTTGCATCGATTCCTCGTCCTTCGCGAACATTGAGATTGGTCGTCCAATCGTCATTGAAATTTCCATTCCCGTCCTCGTCTGTAGAGTCGTCGATATCACACCAGTACACCAAATCAGCATTGAGAACCGTGTCTCGATCATTGTCCACGATTCCATCGTTGTCGCTGTGGGTGAGTACATCATCGTCGCGCCATGCACTCATCCCACTGTCGAGGTCTGAATCTTGAGCGAAGGCCTCGATGATGTTCATTTCAGCCGTGAATGCAGAACCATCTCCGATGACCTGATCCGAGACAATTACCGGGGCGCTGGAAACCCAGATTCCAATCGTTGTCGAATTACTGTCACCTGTGCCAAATCCATCTCTGACGGTCAGTGTCACCGTATAGAATCCGGGTTGCTCAAAGATGTGCCAAGCATCACTCTCATGGGATGGTGGAGATGCATCCCCCCAGTTCCATGTTGTGTCGACAATTCCATTCCAATCAGGTGCCGTTTGGTCCGGATTTTCCATTCCATCGAAAGCTGCATCCATATCTCTGGAACCTGCCGAAGAGAATCGAAGGGCGGTTCCGGGTGCGACAAAGCAATCCCCGGCATCCGTCACGGTGCGTCTCCATGTGTAGACCGACAAGTCCGAACCAGGTATCGTTACAATCGATTCATTCAGCCACGCTTCATTCACTGACATCACAGGTGCAGGCAGTGGATTTGCAATATGAATCGTGTAACTCTTCGGGAGTGAATCAAGACCCCGTTCATCGGTGACAATCAAGGACACAGTGTACACGCCTGGTTCGGTGAACATATGATTCACCTGATTGTTGGTAATCGGGTCATCGATACCCGTGATACTCCAGTTGTGACTCATGTTGCCTGAGTTTCCATCTGGATCAAATGACGAGGAGAGGAATGTGTACATCGTGTTGGTCGTCCCATCATCGGGTCGAGGGAAGATTGCCACAGGTCGTTGATTCAGGACTTCGACCTGTAACACCGCCATACTGACATCCCCTGCATCATCCATGGCGTAGATGGTGATGTTCTTCCATCCAGGTGTAGACCATGCAGCCAATGGATTGGCTTCAGTACTGTGATTGTCCACGAATGGAGAAGCCAGAGTGACAATGCCTCCATCGAAGTTGACATTTTCATCGAACCACCAATCTGTGGCTACGATGGTTCCATCATCATCGGTGAACACAGTCGGCATCAATAATGGAGTCAGGGTTGTCGTGTGGAGATCCTCAAACCAAACCTGTCTTGGTACCCGGTTCATGACAATAATCGTGACAGACATATTTGCTACATGTGTCCCATCATCAACGTACAATGTCAGGTTGTAGGCCGTTCCGTTTGATGAACCAATCTCCCATTCATGGGATACATCGTAGAGACCTTGTCCACTGAGTACCGTTCCATCTCCGAAGTCCCATGTGAAGGTCAATTGATTGAGGGGGACATTGTCAATCGTGCCGGCTCCCGAGAATTGAACCCGCTGTGAGGTCAACAGTGTATAGGGGTCTGAAATCGGAGCAGGGGGGGAACCCACGTCGATTCTTGGAACAGGAACCTGTGTGTCATTGACACTGATTTCCCATGTTTGGTTCATACTGACACCCCCACCTTGGTCGATGACACTCAAGGTGACGTTGTACATACCAGGGTTCTGCCATGAGCGAAGCGGATCCTTCAGACCAGAGCCAGCCGAACCATCTCCAAAGTCCCAGTTGTAACCGACGGGTGTCTCATTGTGCGTAAACGACTCATTTGTCATCCCTAGACCCCAAAGGTCGTATCCTGCGCCGAAGAATTGCAGAGGCAACCACGTCTGTGTTGCATTGGCTGCCGCACTTCCAACTGCGACAGGCGCCATGTTGGCCAGTGTTAGCGGCAGGGTCAGCGCTTCGTTGACAATTTCTCCAATCTGGTTTCGCATGGTGAAATGTAGTGTCCAATCGCCATCCCAAGGCGGTGTGTACCAGACCGTTTGATTGACTGGAACACTATTGCCGGCTTCCATCGAGAATGACAGCGAATCTTGTAGCGTGTTATTCTCATAGGCCTTGACCTCGACATCCAGAACCTCGTAGAATGCGGATGAAGTCACCTCGATTGTCGCTTCCACCGTGTCATCCTGTCCATCCATATCTCGATCGCTGGTGAATTCCTGTGCGACGGAAATCTGAGCCGGTTGAGTGATGAGTCCGGCCATCACATCGAATGAAGCGATGGGGTATTCAGAGCCACCAGGGAACGCGCAGTTCGGGCTTGTGTAATCACAATCGTCCACTCCACTCTCGTACCAAACGATGAGGTAAACATCATCCGTAACGTTACCAAAACTCGGTATCAGGGCAGTGCCGATTCCTGTCATGGGGTCGAATCTCAGTCGCTCCATCGACCAAGTTCCGGCAGCCGCATCGTGTGTGAGTGTCGTGGCGGCAAAGCCCAGTTCACTGGGCTGAATCATGATGTTGAGGGGTGAACCCGTTCCATCCTTGAATCGGAATGCATGGACTCCCCATCCTTCTAGGTCGTGTGGACCACTTTGCCACATACTCCCCCAGTTGAGGTTTGAACCTGAGAGTTGGAGTCGACAGAATTGGTTGCCACCGCATGTCTCGTACATGTCGATATTGTCAAGCCCAAATTCAGCTTGTGTACCATGGTCGAGGGTTACTGAAGCCGTGAAATTAGCGAAGATATCCGTCATTGTGGTTCCGATGGCGGTGCCGCTTGGTCCCAGTGTTTGGGCCAAATCCTCAATTCCCTGCCCTCCGGTCAGCGTGTCTGTGACCAGTTGTCGAATGGCTGATCCTCCGCCTAGATTGTCCGCAAGGAACAGCATGAACATGAAACCAGCTCCGTAGTCGGCGAGTCGCTGATTCCACCAACGAACAGAGGCGCTGGCATTCTGTGTCCACTGATTGGCGTGACCGATGACGGTGTTGGATGCTCCGAAGCAAAGGAAGGCCGCCATGTCGGCATTTCCTTCATCAATCCAAATGTATTCGAATGGATCTCGAGCATTGTGGAGTAGGTGCTCGAACTCGTGGGCGAGAATGGTATTTCTCCATGACAAATCATCGATATCAACGTAGATTACCTCACGGGTGGCGGACATGCTCGGCATGAAGTAGCCTCCAATATTGGCTCCACCATCGATGGCATAGATGACAATCTCAATTTGGCAGTTGTTGTCGACATCAGGTGCGTTGCCGAAATAGTTGGTATTGGTAGGGAAGATGGTGGTCTCCCACGTCGACCCGATGTTGTTCAGGGTCGTAGACGAGACGGATTGCCCATTCTCGATGAGGATGGCTGCATTGGCAGTCACATGCATTGCTGAAATCTGAATCTGCCCCGCAGTTGTCTGAACAGTGCCTGTTTGTCCAGCGGTCCAAGCATTCTCACATGCCCTGGCTGACGTTCGCCCACTGGTTGCCGTTTCCTCAAAGGGAAGTCGGAGGTCCGGATAGTCATCATCAATCCACTGCTGCTTGAGATGACGTGTTGCACTGTAGATGAGTTCATCTTCGTCACCTGCGAACAGATACGGTTTCCCATTGAGCATCGGATCGAACCCATCCAGACTGTACGAAAGCCCTCCTTGTACCGGATAACTCTGACCAGAATCGCCTTCATTCGCAGCAGCAAAGGGTGTCCAAGACGCCAGAATCATCAGTGAAACCAGAAGCAGACTTCGGAAGCGAGTACCAACGACCATCTTCACACCTCGCGGAAACACTACGTGTTCCGCGTTGACTTCGGCCCGAGCAGGTATTTAACACAAGGTGGAGCATTGTTCATACATGCTCAGGGGGCGAGGGGCTCTTTCGGTGTTCCTCACCGTCCTATTTCTACTGTCTTCTGCCCCTCTCATTGGGGCGCAGGATGACGATTCTTCCTTCGTTCGAGCCGAATCTCTTGTCGTCGTGGTTCATGACAATGTCTCGCATGATTCCGACGCCTACACGCAGGGATTGGAGTTCTATCACGGACGTTTGTTTGAATCGACCGGAATCCGTGGCAATTCGACTCTCAGGGAAGTGAATCTCTCGACCGGCGAAGTCATTCGTTCAATCGATTTGCAGGCCTCTGAATTCGGAGAAGGTCTCACTTTCGTGGACGATGAGATTATTCAATTGACATGGGAGGAGGGCGTTGCTTATCGCTATCAAATGGAGACCTTTGACCTCATTGCCAATTACACATACGAAGGCGAGGGTTGGGGGCTTGTTTACGACGGCCACCAACTCATCATGTCAAATCGAACAGACGTTCTCACCATCCGAAACGCAACGACCTTTGAGATTGAGGGGACACTCAACGTCACTCTGAACGGCCTCCCGCTCACCCACGTCAATGAGATGGAGATGTGGGAGGGTATTCTACTTGCGAATGTATACCAGACCGATGATATCGTTGGCATTGATCCTGTTTCCGGGGTTGTCATTCTACACATCGATGCGAGTGGTCTTCGCCCTCAGGGCGCCGGTGTTCTGAATGGAATTGCTTTCGACAGCACTACCCAATCGTTGTGGATTACTGGGAAAGAATGGCCAATGATGTACAATCTCACCTTCATCGAACCCTCGATTCCGACACAACCGGAACCCGAAGTGGAATCTCCCGAAACTCCCCCCTCATCGTCCGTTGACTCCATCTATGCGGATGCCCTTCTCGCCATCCTTCTGGCGGCGGTCGTGATACTACTCGCCATGAACTTGAAGGACGGCGGGCGCAACCCACCGAACGAGGGGGCTTCTGAATGAGCGATGCGGACGATCTTGTTGTGCATCTGGATCCAGATGCCGAGGTCGAAGCCGCGGTTCAGCGTGAATCGGAGGAGGATGCCCTTGAATGGACGACCAATGTTGCGATTGGCTTGATTGTTGCCGGTTCTCTTTTGGGTCTCTGGTTCGGCGTTCTGCTGTTTGCTGCGGACCCTCAAGACGTCCTTGAAAATCCACTGTTTGTTGATCAGAATACGGCGAATGTCAACGGTCAAATCCTAACTGCGCTCGACGACGAGAACCTGACAGGTGGAGACCCCGTTGAAGGCATCCAGGTCATTTTACTGAATATCGATGATGAACCCACCAGTCATAGTGCCTACACGAATCGCGATGGCCGCTTCTCAATGGCTGATGGCCCCCATGCTTCGTTCATCCTCAAAGTATCCCATCCGGGTAACATGACAATAAGAACCACCTTCAATCCGGGGGACCAAGCAGATCTCTCTCTGACTCTAACACCTGGGGAAGGCACGATTGAGGAGGACCTTCGTCGAGATTCCCATCTGGAGAGCGCTGTTTTGCTCGCATCTGTAGTCGCATCTCTAACCGTAATCTCAGCTCTATTCGGATTTGTTGGTGCGAGTGAAGCCCGACGTGGCAAGCACTATCGCAGAACCCAATATCTCTGCGGCTTGGCGTTGTTCAGTCGCGGGGGTATCTTCATCGGGCCCATGCTCATTCTCGCTGGAATGGGCATGTTGTCTGCGACCAAACGATATTTCGAAGACTTCGATGGTGAATGAGGTGCGAGTATGTACCTGATAACCGTGGAGGGCGGCGATGGATCTGGCAAAGGTCTCGCAACACAGATGATTTCCGAGATTCTACAGCAGGAGTTCACGTTTGCAGGGATTGACGTCACCGCCGAACCTCGTCGGAATGCTGAACTTGGTTTGATGGCCGTTGAGGCTGTGAGAACTGGTGCAGCCGGCCCAGTCCGTGAGGCGGTGTATTTCGCCGCCGATCGAATGGACCATTCTCACACATGGATTCGTCCTCGTCTTTGTCAGGGACGTGCAGTCGTCAGTGAGCGAAATATCCCCTCATCTCTGGTGTATCAAGGGGTTGTGGGGGATCTCGGAATTGAAGAGGTTGCTCAGATGAACGCAGCAGCGATGATTCCAGACCTCTGTGTCTGGGTTGATTGTGACCCCGGTGCAGCACTGCGACGTATTGAACAGAGTACTCTCCGTGTGACACTGGACAAGTCTGAATATTTCGAAACCGATGAATTCCAGATTCAAATCCGCCAGGGATATCACGATTTATTGGGTGGAAAAGTCCCGATGCCCGCTCCCTTCAATTTAGGGCGTGTCGTCGGTCCAATCGTCAACGACAGTACCAAGGACGAATTGCGCAAGAAGTTGCAGTTCGAAATCCGCCGATTCCTGCATGAACGCCCCCCACCTCTCAACGTCACAACTGAAGAAGTTGAACTGCACATGCTCGGTGCCGCGTTGACCTCACAGCGGGGTCAGACCACCCTCGATGTGGTCGAGACAGCTCCGGCCCGCAGCAACTCTGATTGGCTTGATTCACGAAAACCCTGGGAGGTCGTCCGGGATTCGACCAAGATTTACACCGACGCCATTCAGGCATCGGACGCACCTTCTAGGTTGGATGCTCCACTCGATCCATTGAGTCATCCAGTTCTCGCCATTGTGGGCACTCTTTCATTACTGCCCAGTGTTGAGATTCCTGAATTGAGAGCATGGTTGGGTCCAGTCAGGATGGTCACTGAGCGCCATACCCGCCGAATGGTCAAAATCTTCAACGCACAATCTGGCTGGGTTCGTGTCCATCGTTCACTCATCGGCACCGACGCATCTCGTTCAGAACTACGCCCAGATTGGCAGGCATTCGGGCGCATCGGTATCGGGTTATGGCCCTTGAAAGAGGCGCTTTCGGAGTGGAGGTAAAACCACACTGGGACATCGTGGAAACATGGCCTCAGCGCTGTATTGACCTCACATCCTCTCTCCGTTGAATCATGTATTGCACGTCTGGCGATGCTAGGTTCGGGGAAGAGCGATGTCAACCCCCCCTCGACCCGTGAAGAATTGCTTTCATGGTGGCAGGATGGCGCCGTTTGATTACTCGCTTTCGAACGCTTCTACCGGTGTTGACAAGCGAGCTCCTGCAGGAAGATGCACCTTTGAGGCATCATGTCCAAACCGATCCGGTCTAGATGAGATACTGGCACTGAAGTACCATCCAATGATGAATCCAAAAGGAATACCAGTGGTGACTCGAAGCAGGTTGTTCGATTCGTATGAGGTGACCGCTTGGATCCCTCCATCTAGAATCACAGGGAGACAGAACAACAGGCCAATTCCAAACATCGCCGTCAATCTCCGATCATTCATGTACAGCGGCTCAATAAGAGAATCTGAGAACAGGGATAGGAATGAATCTCGAATGGGCCACCGATTCACTCCTCGCCTTGAAAACCACCATCCTCCGAATGCGAGTCCAAAGAAGATACCAACATCACGGGCACATACAGGCATCTGGTTGCCATTGATTGTCCACGAGCGCTCAAATTTCTGATGACAGTTCAGGTCACCGAATGCATACACGAATGCATAGTACGGGTTGAGATCCGTCCATGCGAATGTACCTCCATGTGCGCTTTGATTGTGCCCCATCTCTCCATCATCGGCATGGTCGTGGTTCCCCCAGGAATCTTCAGATGCGTAATCCATTAGATTGGCTCGTCCAGAGAGTTCCGGAACGGTGCCTGTAGGCATCAGGAACGGAACGAGGAACATAGAGATGCAATAAAATCCTGCAATGCCCAGTACCCAGCCTCCAACCTTTTTTTCCCTGCCGCGTTCACTCAATCCATTGCGGTACGGCGGCTCCATGCCGGCTCGACTTCCAATTGCCTCTAATGTGCTTGCTGTCCCATTCTCTTCCGCCCCTTTGATAGCCGGCGGCACCGCGGGACATTCAATGACCGAACTCCGGGTGAGGGACCTCTTCTCCCTATCGGGAGTGCTGGGCTTGATGGTCGGTACGATGGCGTTCTTCATGCACATCTTTGCCAATGGGATGGACGTCAGTAATCTCGACACATCTCTTCGCGTTGGTGGACTGGTTGGAATCTCGATGACTGTCGTGACTCTGAGTTACACTTCCGTGCGCTACGTCGAGCGCAGTCGCAGGTTGGCGGAAGCCAAAGTCGACGTCGACCCTCTCGATCGCCTACAGATGCTCCTTCATCCGATTGAGGAGTCTGCAGCATCACTACCTTGGGCCAATGAGCGACCATGGACGATAATGAGTCATGTACGAAGGGACCGCGGAGTCCTGACTGTCGATCTTCATGATCTCGATTTGCAGCAGTCCAAGATTGTGGTCGAGCACATCATCGCATCCAGAGAATGGTTGGGGCGTGTCCGCGTTGTCACCGGTCGTGGTTTGAACTCAAAATCAACCCCCAAACTCAGACCCATGGCCATCGAGCGATTTCGTCAAGTCACACGGGAATTGAATTGGGAATTATTGTTGAAGAAAGGGTCACTGACTTTGCGTCCAATCGGCGACGCACCCACCTTGACCAAATGGCTCCTGCGCTTCATCTTCCTTGGCGGCCCAATCACCGTTGCATTCGCATTTGCATTCCGCGATTTGGCTGGTGAAGGTGCCTATGATCAAGGATTGCGTGTTGGAATCGTTTTGGGAATCCTTCTGAGTGGTCTTCTGGCGTCGTATCGCGAGCGACAATGATCATTCCCAGGTTGGCGCACCTTCACAACAGGCTTCGACCACATGTCCACATTGTGGACATTCCATGTGTTGTCTGCGTGGTACGGCCCTACCTCTGAACCCACAATGGCAGACAATCGCCTCACAATAGTCGACCATGCAATGAGGGGAAATCTAGACGGTCGAAAAGTGCTCGTGTCGGGATTCGAACCCGAGTCAGCGGGATGAAAACCCACCATGATGGGCCTAGCTACACCACACGAGCGACAAACTTACCGCTGCCCATCCGGTTGATGAGGGGTTCGGTCATTCTTCCTCATCGAGGAGCCCATCCCACCACTTCTTGGCAGGTATCAAGATGGCGATTGAAGCGAGACACAACACGACCCAAATCAATGGGCTGCGAAGTGCTGAAAGCAGTTCCTCGCCCCAGATTCCAATGGCCAGTGCTTGTATTCCAAAGCGTAGACCACGCCCCCACAGGCCGGCGATGATGAATCGACGGTAGTCCATTTCACCCATGCCTGCAACCCATGCAAGAACCTTGTAGGGAATGGGTGATACAGCCGCGATGAAGATGCCTGTATCTCCATATCGCAAGATGAGTCTGTCCAGTCGGGTAACGTGTTTTGGGTTGATGAACCGATCAGCCACGGGCCTCCCAAGCACTTTGCCCAACCACCAACCAACCATAGCGCCGCCGACACTGGTCAATGTCACGACTGCCCAAATCAGGAAGATCATCAGTGGATTGCCTTGCTCGGCGATGAACATCGGCAATGTGAGTGCCTCAGGGGGCACGGGTTGGGCAATCGCCTCTGTGAATGATAGAATTGCCAGACCTGGTAATCCGAGGTCTGCAGCCCATTCGACGAAGGAATCGACCGCGGACCAGAAGCTGGATGGAAGTAGGCCCATGTTGTCAAGGCGACTGGATTGTAGGCATGACCCTTTCCCATCATCGTCAGGGCCGGAAGGCTGATGTCACGCCGATGTTGCCTTGCCGCCATGGAGGTTCTCGATACCGCGGCGTTGCTTACTTGGCCCCTTGAGATGCTGATGCAGGGCGTCTGCGCCAATAGTCAGTTGGCGGAAGTTCAGCGTCTTTCCCCCTCTCGACACCTCATGCTCGAGGCCCAAGGACCCCGTTTTGACGAACCAACGCCTGACGCAATCGCTGCAGCGACCGCCGCGAGTCAGGAAACTGGGGACTATACCGGCCTTTCATCAGTGGATTTGGACGTCCTCGCTCTTGCTTTATCCACAGGTCACACATTGGTTACCGATGATTATCGTATGCAGAACGTTTGTTCTCACCTCAATCATCCTTGGCGTGGAGTCATTCAGCAAGGCGTCCGAGAAGTTCGATCTCACGCTTTGGAATGTGTCGGATGCGGCGGCATTCATCTACAGGGTGACACATGTACAGATTGTGGTTCTCCCCTCAAATTAAGAAGGTTATAATTCAATTGAAAAATCAATTTTCCAATTGATTAATCCGCCATTTCTTCTTCAACTTCTTCGGGTGTTTTCCCTTCGATTTCGACCCCGGCCTCATCTGCCTGTTCTGTCAGGGCGGCGGCTTCGGTGCGGCCCCCGCGTTCGAGATCATCTTCGGTTGTATCCCCGGCGTTCTTGACATCAGCTAGCCCTTGGTGGAATTCTCCCTTGGCTTGCCCCATTGCTCGAGCGAGTTTGGGCAACTCCTTCGCTCCGAAGAGAATGAAGAAGGCTACGAGGACGATTACGAGTTCCTGAGTACCGAATGCCATGTGCTTACCGAACCCCGCTGGTTGAATGCCCCCATTCAAGATTCCGCCTGTTCAACCGCCTGAAACCGGCGGAAGAAGGGCGATTTCAGATGTGGCGGGTAGAAGCGTCGATGTTGGCACAATCGTTCCATCAACCGCTGTTTTGACGAGATTTGAATCGACTCCAATCTGTTCGAGTAAATTTTCTACTGAACAATTCTCAGGCATTTCCACAGTCATTCTGCTGGTTGAGAATTGGTCCCGCAGTGGGCCGAATAGCAGGACCGTGTGAGAAATCATCAGGGGGTCGTTACAGACGGGGTGTTATATCCCTGCTCCACCCACAGTAAGCCATGACGACTGTACTCGAAGCGCGCGAATTGTGGAAGGTATACGATACTGGAACGAACCGTGTTGAAGCGTTGCGGAAGGTCAGTGTCTCATTGAAACCCGGTGAAATGGTCGCAGTGATGGGTCCGAGTGGCTGTGGAAAGACAACTCTGTTGAATTGCTTGTCTGGATTGGATGAAATTTCTGCTGGTGAAGTGTTGATCCACGGTCACCCCCTCTCGCAGATGTCCGATTAGGACTTGACCGCACTGCGCGGCTCGCAATTGGGTTTCATCTTCCAATCGTTCAATCTCCTCCCCGTTTTGACCGCCGTGGAGAACGTCGAATTGCCCCTTTTGATGGCTGGCACACCACCTCGTGAGGCCCGAGAAAAGGCACTGGAGGCAATGGAAGCGGTTGGTTTGGGAAATCGAGACGGCCATTTACCCTCTGAGTTGTCCGGTGGGCAGCAGCAGCGCGTCACAATCGCCCGTTCATTCGTCCATGACCCCGCAGTCATCTTCGCTGACGAGGCAACGGGCAACCTCGATTCAAAAACCAGTGACGAGATTATCGATTTACTTCTGAGTCTGAATGCAGAGCGTGGGGTGACCACCCTCCTTGTGACACACGATCCTGAGATTGCCGAACGCTGTTCTCGTGTATTGGTGATGCAGGATGGTCGTATTGTCGAAGATCGTCGTACTGGAGAAGAGGAATAGGGGGCTTTTCGATGTCTCTTGCTGGCCAGTGGACGCCCGAACGTCGGGCGATTACGGCCATTGCAAGCCTTCTCGCCACTTCCCTCGTCGCCGCGTTGCAGTGGCCCGATTATGATTGGAGTATGGGCCGTTCTTTCACACTGATTGGCCTTTCACTGATCACTGGCCTGGTCGTCTGGTCGACCTTGCAATGGCTTCTCTCCAGCCGACATCGCATTCTCTCCGTCATGGCACGCAACAATTTGATGCGCCGCAAGCGAAACACCGCTCTGGTTGTCGTCGGCCTTCTGGTCGGTTCCGCCATCGTCACTTCGTCGTTGGTCATCGGCGACAGTTTGGATGCAACCATGGAGGAGCAGTTCCTCGCTCCGCTCGGTGATACAGATTACTACATCAAAGGAAATGACAAGACCACTGGATTGTGGACTGAGTGGAATCAGACTCGGGCAAATGCAGTCTGCGATGAATTGCTTGAATGGCCCGATGTTCTTGGGGCCCGAAGCGGTCTGAGAATGAGTGCTTCAGTCCAATTTGATGGATTGGGTGAGCCGATTGCGACTTGGTATGCATTCGATGGAAATTACTCAAATTCCGGCGGTTTTGGCCC
>JAKUOE010000001.1 GCA_022449845.1 Candidatus Thalassarchaeum sp. | reverse complement strand
GACCATGTGCCTTGGCTGTCCCGAATCATCATCTCCAAATCATTCCCGTTTTCGACCAAGGCCAAGGCTTGATCCCCATCTGCATCCCACATGATATCAACGACAGATCCAGAAAGCCCGGTTTCTGAAACAGAGACCCCTGGCAGGACTTGTGCTTGATTCACCCAAACGGCTCCAATGAGGATGAAAATACCGAGTGCACCCATCGCGACCCAAGGCCGTTCACGGGGTGAGTCGACAAAGGCAAACATTCGTTCGATGATGTTGTCCACGGGGGGGCTGTGGCCAATGAAGTTGAAGAACATGTCCGCTAACCGGGGTGTCTAGCCACCGTAGGTGGCCGGATGGATTCATATACGGGCTGTCGGTGGCCGTCGCCCGAGGGAGTCTACATGGCACGCAAGCCCGCCNNNATGTATCGCCGACTAAAGGGTCAGGCATACACACGTCGCCAGTANACTGGTGGTGTCCCCAACAACCGAATTATGCGCTTCCACATGGGCAACCGTAAGGCTGCAGAAGCCGATGAATTCCCAGTTGTAATCCATCTCTCAGTCGACGAAAGTTGTCAAGTTAGGCACACGGCACTTGAGGCCGCCCGACAAGTATCCAATGCAACCATTCGAAGTGAGGCCGGAGAAGAAGGGTATGCACTCCGCGTGCATGTATACCCACACCACATCCTTCGTGAGAACAAGCAAGCCACAGGAGCCGGTGCAGATCGTGTATCACAGGGCATGCGCTGTTCCTTCGGGAAGAATGTTGGGACTGCAGCCCGTTGCAAACGCGGAACGACCGTCATCTCAATCTCCACTCAACCAAAGAATTTCCTGACTGCAAAGAACGCACTTCGGAAGGCCAGCATGAAGCTCCCTAGTCCTTGCAAGACAACGGTTGTCAAGGGCCGAGAACATCTCAAGGGACGCGTTTGAGTAATTCTTGTTCCTTTACAGGCGCTCTAATCGTGGCGCTAAGCGCTAACAACGTTTATCCTCCGAGTTGAGGGTCGATGGCTCTGAAGGAGAGTCTTCAAATATGGAAAATCAAAAGTTAGATGACTACTTTGGCTACACAGAAGCCGGTAGTTCGTTAGAAGGAGAAATGAGAGCAGGACTGACGACGTTCCTGACGATGGCCTACATTTTGTTCGTAAATCCGGACATGTTGTCAATCGCAGGGATTCCGTTCGATGATGCACTATTTGCGACAGCCATGGCGGCATTCGTAGGTTGTGTAATCATGGGCTTGTGGGCGAATCAGCCCTATGCACTGGCCCCCGGAATGGGTCTGAACGCGTACTTCGTGTTCGGCGTCGTATTGTCGCAGGGCATCGCTTGGGAACTCGCACTCGCTGCGGTCCTCGTTGAAGGTGTGCTGTTCATGATCATCTCGCTGCCACAGGTTGGCTGGCGATCCAAGATGATTAATTCAATCCCCAAGGATCTGAAAATCGCAACCATGGCCGGTATCGGCATGTTCCTTGCGATTATCGGTCTCCGCGAGATGGGATGGATT
This sequence comes from Candidatus Thalassarchaeum sp., assembly GCA_022449845.1. Lineage (GTDB taxonomy): Archaea > Thermoplasmatota > Poseidoniia > Poseidoniales > Thalassarchaeaceae > MGIIb-P. The sequence goes on along the minus strand of JAKUOE010000001.1, from coordinate 9,910 downwards.
GTAGACAATGGTGCAACCTTGGTCGACCTCGGTGCAACCGGTACATGGACATACATGTCAGGTGAACTCTGGGGCCTCATCGGTCTACTTGCAATTGCAGTCATGATGGCACGAGGAATGAAGGGCGCCATCATTTACGGTGTAATTGGCGTCTCAGTCATCGGCTGGGTCCTGGGTGTACACGATCCCTACACGGGGACAGATGCAGCAATGCCCGAAGAGTGGTTCGGATTCGTGGGGATGCCCGAAGAATCCTTGTTCGCAGTGACGAGTGCATTCGGAGATATCAGTGACAATCTCTCAGCGTTCCTATTGGTGATGATTACCTTCCTGTTCGTCGATATCTTCGACACAGCAGGAACCCTCTACGGCGTGGGTAAAATGGCTGGTAAGGTCGATGAGAATGACAACCTCGAGGGTGCAGACGAGGCATTCATGTCTGACGCAGGCGCGACCATCGTTGGTGCTCTATGTGGAACCAGTACAACAACGACCTACATCGAGTCCGCAGCTGGAATCGAAGAAGGTGGGAAAACTGGACTTGTGGCTGTTGTGGTTGGTGTTCTGATGCTGACTGGCCTGTTCTTGGCTGGCAGCTTCAAGGCCATCCCGACTTTCGCTGCAGCACCTGCATTGGTTGTTGTAGGAGCCATGATGATGCGAGGAGCCTCAGAAATTGACTGGGCGGACAAGGAAATGGCGATTCCTGCCTTCATCACGATGGTCATGATGCCGTTCACTTATTCCATCGCAGATGGAATCGCTTGGGGTATCATCGCTTACGTGGTCATCAAGATGGCCATGCAGAAGATGGACGAGCTCAATCCTGTGATGTACACAGTGGCTGGCCTCATGGCCATGTTCTATCTCGGACCAGGGGATCAAACCACATTTGAGTGGTTGTTCCAAGATATCCTAAGCCTCTGAGCAAGATAACACACTGGGAATTGCCCGGGTCCTGCGGGGCCCGGGCTCTATCCCTTAACCGTTGAAAACACTAGGCGGTGTAGTGAATTACACCTACTTTCAAAGATTACAGTGGCGTTTTCTGAAAACCCCCAAAATGGGCGTGTTTCGGAGAATCGCAGTAGAACTATTCATAAGGTCATTGAGCACGAACGCGGTTAATCGCTTAGGTAGCGATAGAAAAAGGTGAAAGAAATGGATATAGATATGAAAGCAATGAAAGCTGAGGTCGGCGGGGCATTTATGCTCATGTGGGTCGTCTTCGGGATGGGACTGGGTAACATTGGAGGAGCAGTCGCTCTTGCAGTGACCTGGATGGCATTCAGCGGTGCCCATCTTCTGCCAGTTGTCACATGGTCGCACATCATGACCGGTGACCTGTCGGATACCGAAGGCAATTGGATGGCAAATGGTATGCGCTTGGTCGGACAAGTTGTCGGCGCAGCGCTCGCTGTCGTCCTGATGACAGAAGCAGGTGCAATTGACACCAACTGGGCACCCACAGACATGTGGATCCCAGACATCGCAGACAACCTCTGGGGTGTAATTGGTACAGTTGCGGCTGGTGCAGTCTGGTGGCAGGTGCACACCCGATGCGATTCCGCATGGGCGAGTGCATTTGGTCTGATGGCCCTTGGTGGCGCAATGACCTTGACTGGTGCAAACGAGATGGGTTCATCCCTTGTCGGCGCACTTGATGGCATTGCAGACACTGCAGTCAACTGGATCTGCGACGGTCTGTTCGTTGGTATTGGTGCCTTCCTAGGTTGCCAGGTCGACGGCCTGATTGGCGAAGAAGAGTAAGTAAAACCACTCAAATCGCACAACACAAGATAACACACATGTCCCTCAAGGGCGCTTCGGTGCCCTTGGGGGGCTTTTTTTTTAATCAAATTCTTCAAAACAGAGGCGCTGTCTCGCTGTCCATGGGCGAGCAGACCACGACCATCGACATGCGTGTCGAATTACTGAAAGAGAGTGTCATCAACGCACCCGTTGTCTGGAAAGAAGGATATCCATACTTCGTCCATCCACTCTCGGATGGAGTACCAAACAAACTGCAGAACTCTTGACTGCCGCCCACGATCTAATCTCAGAGAACGTAGACTGGGAGTCTGTCGATATCATTCTTGGAATCGAAGCGATGGGCATCCCATTGGCCGCTGCACTCTGCCTGTCGAGTGGAAAACCCCTCGTCATCGGTAGGAAGCGGCAGTATGGACTGCCTGGTGAAGTAGCCATCAATCAATCAACAGGCTATTCGAAAGGCGAGATTTATCTCAACGACATCGAGACTGGTGCCCGTGTACTGGTTGTGGATGATGTTGTCAGCACAGGAGGGACACTGCTCCCCGTTCTACAAGCTCTGGATGCATCGGGCGCGATTGTCCAGGATTGTTGGATTGTCTTTGAGAAAGGCGAGGGGATGACAAAGGTTCGGTCCGCAGGAGATTGGTCACTGAACAGTCTTGTTCGAATCGAAATGCAGGGCGACAAGATTGTCATTCTCGAGTAAACCACCCTGAAAGGGTGGATTCATCAAGGAGATGCCTGACGGCGTGACAGGTGATTGCATGGATATGGAGCGTCATGACTTCGAACTCGATGAGTTGATCAAGCGCATCAAGTCGAATGACAATCGCCTCGTTGCACTGCAGGTTCCTGAAGGTTTGAAGATGCAAGCATTGGATATGATGGATGCTATAGAAGAAGAAACTACAGCCAAAATCATCCTCGCTGCTGACCCCTGCTATGGGGCCTGTGATTTGGTTCATGATAAGATGCAACGGATGGGTGTTGAACTGGTGGCACATATGGGCCACTCGCAGATGAACATCGATTCAGGGATGCCAACACAATTCATCAACGTCACATACGATGGGGATCCGGCCATCGACCCTGTATTGCCCATACTCGCACAACATCACGCGATTGCAGAGCAGAGGTTGGCCGAGGCACAAACTGGGCAATCGGTTGCCCCTGAGGATGCACAAGATCGGTTCCTTGATGCTGTCGGGCGGGTTGCTCCACTCACTGGAACGAAACTAGGATTGGTCGGTAGTATTCAGCACCTGCATCTGATTTTCGACTACAAAGAGCGGTTAGAGGCTGCAGGTTTCGAGGTTGAAGTACCCGTTGGTGGCGCCCGATTGACATTCCCTGGCCAAGTCCTCGGTTGCAATTATTCGGGTGACCAAGATGATATTGGCCACTATCTTTTCCTTGGGAGTGGAGATTTCCATCCCATCGGCCTAGTCCTGCACACGGGCAAACCTCTGGCCATGCTCGACCCCTATTCTGGAGATGCCGAAGAGATGTCATTCGAACGGATCGAGAGGATTCTACGACAGCGCTTCGGACTCATCATGGCTTGTGACAAGGCGGAGTCATTCGGTATCTTGATTGGAGAAAAACCGGGGCAGATGCGGCGTACTCTTGCACTGAGAATGAAGAAGATCCTCGAAAAGCACGGCAAGAAGGGGTATCTGCTGGCCCTAGAGCACATCGGTCCTGAACTGATTGACTTCTACCCCGTGGACGCCTTCGTCAATACCGCATGCCCGCGAATCGCCATCGATGATTCGGTACGATATGCCAAACCGCTGATTACACCGTTTGAACTGGAAGTGGCCCTCGGTGAGAAACAGTGGGAGACAGGGTACCAATTCGACGAGATTCCCTGAAGTCGTTCGCGCGCGCACGCATCACGCCATCGGGGGCGCGCGCGTGTGTGGCATTCCATATCTTCAAGAACAGCCAACAATGGGAGCCCTCGATGGCTGAATACCTGAATCGGATTGGCGCGGGCCTCATCTTGCTCGATGCGGCGCCGCTTTCCTACGATTGGATTCCTCCAGATGTTGTCGGCCGAGAAGAGGAACAGGAGCAGCTCGCAGCGATGTTCGCAAGCATTGGTACACCTGGAATGTCCTGTAGAGCGGTAATCACAGGCAATGTCGGTAGTGGAAAAACAGTTCTCAGTCGTGCCTTTGCAGATGATCTCGGCCGCCACCTCTCAGGGGTGAGGAACATACAGTCCGTGCACGTCAACTGTCGCAATCATCCGACGACCTCACAGGTATTGCAACGAATCGCCAAAGCGCTCGATGATCGTCATCCAGACCGCGGGTTCTCCGCCTCAGAAGTCATTCAGGGAATCCGCCGCAATCTCCGAACACGCAATCAACACATGTTACTCATCCTCGATGAGATTGACCACTTGATGCGCAGAGAGGGTGGGGATTTGCTATACCAACTCCTCAGAATCGATGAAGGGCGCGACGAAACGGGAACATTGTCACTGATTCTGATTAGTCAAGAACAAGTCCTCGATCAACTCGAAGGTGCAGTCATCTCGCGCTTTGGCCGTTCCAATCACTTGGCCCTCAAACCCTATTCTGAAACACAACTCAAAGACATCGCAGCACAAAGAGCGGTCCTTGCAACGCGCACGGGTTCAGTAAGTGAGGAAATTCTTACACTAATCGGGCAGGCCTCTGCAGACACCGGGGATGCGCGAGTCGCCATCGAATTGTTGGAGGCTGCAGTGATGCGAGCAGAGAAGGGAGGATTCAGGGAAGTCGAATCGAGTCACGTGCAGCGGGATGCAGTCGCCAGAGGGCGTGTGGTCGAACCAAGCGTTGTCGATGAACTCAATCCGCATGAACAGTTGATTCTTCTCGCCATCTGCCGTCGACTACGGCGGAATCCGGAAGTGACCTCAGGGGATGCCGAAAAGTTGTATCAAGTCGTTTGCGAAGAATACGAAGTCAAACCGCGTGGACACACAACATTCTGGAAGTATCTGAAAACCCTTGAGACGCGAGGGCTCATGGAATCCCGAACCGGGACGGCGAAGGCCGGCCGAGGTCGAACCCAACACATCACAATGCCACACAGCCTTCCAGGGCAACTCGAAAACCGCCTTGAGCATGCCCTGAAGCAATGAATTGGGTGAAATGGTCGAATCCACCTACGGTGGAATCGGCCGAACCGCTCTTATAGGGGGCATCTGTCGCCGAGTCGCACGAGGATTGAGCATGGCTGAGCAAGTATTCAAAGCGGTCGTCAACGATACGGACCCCTCCAGCGGAGGGAAGTCATACGCCGTTGACATTAGCGGTTCGAATTACAACCATTTTCTCGGCAAGAAAATCGGCGATGATGTCGATGGAATCTTCGTCGGCGATGGCGATGTTAGTCTCGGCGGATTCAAGCTCCAGATTACGGGTGGCTCTGACCTGACAGGGACACCAATGCGCAGCGATCTCGACGGTGGAGGCCGAAAGAAGGTTCTCGTCTCCCCCTCAACTGGCTTCAAGGGTCACAAGATTGTGAAGAAGAAAGGTGGACGGTACAGATACACCTACGATGGACTACGAAAGCGTCAGGCTTTCCGTGGTAATGTCATCTCCTCGGACACACGCCAAATCAACCTCAAGGTTGTCGAGAGTGGGAATAAGGCACTCTCCGACATCTTCTCCGGCGACAGCAGCGCTGACGCTGATGACGAGGCTGACGGTGCGGAGTGACAGGAGTTGTGACACCAGATGGCCAAGAAGCGTGAGCTCCCCGGCCAGCCAGAGGTAAACATCGGACTTGTAGGTCACGTCGACCATGGTAAGACCACGTTGACGCAGGCACTGTCCGGAACCTGGACAGATACGCATTCAGAAGAACGGAAGCGAGGCATCAGTATCAAACTCGGATATGCAGACACGGCATTCTATCGAACCAAGAAGGGAAATGAAGCCTATGCGATGGGCAAGCGACCCGATGGTGGAGATGATGTCGACAAGGAACTACTGCGTGTCGTCTCATTCGTCGATGCACCAGGGCACGAGACGCTGATGGCCGTCATGATTTCGGGTTCATCTATCATGGATGGCGCACTACTGTTAATCGCTGCAAACGAAGAATGTCCGCAACCCCAGACTCGGGAGCACCTGATGGCACTCGAGATTGCGGGAATCGAGAACATCGTCGTGGTTCAGAACAAGGTCGATCTTGTCAGCCGTGAGAGAGCCATGGAATCACATGCAGAGATACAGGCGTTCCTCCAGGGCACGATTGCAGAAAATTCCCCTATCATTCCAGTCAGCGCACATCATGATGTCAACCTCGACATCCTCATCGATGCGATTGCGGCGACCAATCCAACTCCAGACCTCCGGGAGAAGGAGGACGGACTGATGTACGTCGCCCGTTCGTTCGACATCAATCGTCCCGGAACACGCCCTTCAAAATTGAAGGGAGGAATCATCGGCGGCTCCGTGGTGGCAGGGAAATTCAAGAAGGGTGATGAGATTGTAATTGCGCCCGGTCGAAAGATTGCTGAAGGGAACAAAGCTCGATGGGAGCCCATTGAAACGACAATCTCCACAGTACAAAGTGGGGGGTTGGACCTTGATTCAGTACATGCAGGCGGCCTATGTGGAGTGGCCACGCCCCTCGACCCATTTCACACAAAGTCGGACAATCTGTCCGGACAAGTGATGGCGAGAGCCGGAGAATTACCTCCGGTCTGGGAAACCTTGGATGTGACACTGAATCTGCTCAAAGAGATGGTTGCGAGTGGAGAAGGGGATGCAGAGAAGGTTCGGCCTCTTCAGCCCGGTGAAATGCTCATGCTCAATTCTGCGACTGCAACCAGTGTTGGTGTGGTCTCTGCTGTCAAGGGCAAAGACGCAACTCTGAATCTTCGCCTACCCATCTGTGCGCTCACAGGAAGTCGAATCACACTCTCCCGTCGAGTCGGCAGTCGCTGGCGCCTGATTGGACACGGCGTCATTGCGGGGTGAGACTCTGGCCGGTGTGCTGGTGGATGCCTGCGGCTGGGTCGCCGTTGTAGACGGGCAAATCAACATCGATTTGGCGCTTGAATCACAGGTTGGCCCAGTAGACATCAAAGTCACAGAGGCTGTTCTTTCAGAATTGGAGAATTTGGCCGAACGAGAATCGAGGAGTCTGCTCCTCGAGTTACTGCATGAACGAGGAGAAGTGGTTGCAGGAGAAGGAGAACATACGGATGATGAACTTCTGAATCTAGCCACCACACAAGGTTGGCCGGTATTGACTGTCGATCGGACCCTCAAGGCAAGACTTCACGGGGCCAATGCGTCAGTCATCGAGGTGCACGGCTCTAAGGCCCTGAGACTAATCGAATAGTCGATGGTGATGTGAAATGAATTGGAAAAATATCTTACTATTCGGCTCGATTAATGGTGCGATGATGGCCATTCTGATGATACTCAACGTCATCAGTAGTGTGACCGAAGTCGGATTTGTTGTTGCAATGCTTTCGTTCCTTGCCGTGATTCTAATTCCACCCTTTGTACTCAAGCAAGTCAAACCGACTGAAACTAGCCTGATTCATTTAATCCCAGTAGCCTTTTTGACATTCATTATCCCAGTCATCGGGGCTGCTTTTGGTGGACCAGACATGGGACCTGAGTGGTTGGTGTTGATTCCATTGGCTGCAGTAGGGGGGGCATTCTGGAGCCTTCCATTTGCGGGTTGGAATTATTTCAAGGGACGTGGTTCTAGTCCAGAGGATGAGTGATAGGGAAACCATTCTTGTCTGTCATGTTCAATGTCCATCGAAGCGTCTTGATGACACCACGTAGAGCGGTGATATTTCGAATCGCCTCGGCATTGGATTTCCGATCCATCTTGGCACTGTTGAAGTGATTCTCCCACAATTGCTTGCGCTCTTCTGCTTCATGAAGCATGTCGCGTAACTCTTCCTCATTACGTGTCCGATTAGTGATGTCGCTCATGATTTGCGGCTGCCCTAATCGACCCTTTTCAATCTGGTGCTGGCTCGGGCATGACCACTCAAGGAAGTGTGAACATGTCATCATCGTCATGGCCATCCATCAATCCGATTTTGACGGCGCAATCAATCCAAGCATGTGCATAGTTGATGGCACCGAAGGCTCGAACCAAATCACCTTGTTCAACAAACCAACGAGCATCGGATGCGTAGGAATCAGCCATCTCCATCATGGTGGCCAAACGCATGCCTTCCGGAGTTTCTGGTGAATGAATAGGTGTCGCTTTTTCGCGGGCGGCAGCGGTGAGTGAGAAGTAGCGTTCAATCAACTCGGGCGTGACGACAATCTGGGGTTCAGACATCGGCACCCTCCCGTTGTGAAATCAAACGGCGAACGTCCTCGGCACGACCCAGTGATTCGTAAAGTTCGATGGCGCGGCTGAGCATTCCTGAATCCTCAGCGTTTCGTGCCGCCTCAAAGATGACTTGGCGCTGTTCCCAATCTAGACGGCGGATCTCTCCTGAGGCAATCTCTTCGAATAAGAGGCGGCGGCGACTGACCAAGTGTGGACCAATCCACATTCGGACAAGTCCCTCTAGTGTGGCTGTCAGCATTCGATCTCCTAGATTGGAAGCGAGCAAATCTCCCGCCTGACGTCGCTCAAAACCATCTTCAGGTGGAAGGCGAATCAGATCCCCAGCCACATCGAGAGCCCACCAGCCTTCACCGGTCCAAGCAGCATCCATTGGAACGAGGCCATCACCAGGCACTCGGTCGATTCGGTCCCATCCGAATGGATTGGGGACTCCTTCTTGCAAACTGCCATCCGCATGTTGGACCAAAACGCGTCCACTGTGTAATCTGGACACCCAGGACCAGCGGGTGGTCTCAATCCGCCTTTGGGCATCATCGCCACCGAGGCGCAGAGCTCGGAGACAGCCATCGTCGTCTTGAGCCAGTAAAATCTCGCGATCTAACCATCCAATCATCTTCTGGAGGGACCCGGGTCGAAGGCGACGAATCCCGCGACCACGGCGATTGAAGAGATGGATGTGGTCGCCACGGTCTGATAAGAGCCAGCCACCACCTGGACGACGGACGACATCGCGGAATCCACCGGCGACAGCGCGACCTTCACCAATGGGCTCACCTGTAGCCAAATCGAGTAGGAAGAAGGCGGAGCCGGCGAGAACGGCAACATTCGTCCCATCGTGCTCGAGTCGGTAAACATCGAACGAGAATTCGCGACGCCAGACGAAATCACCAGCCGCATTCAATCGGCGTACCACACTACCTGCTGCAATCAGACTGTCTTCTCCGAGGCATGTTAGCGCCCCAACACGCCCCTCGACTTGATGACTCCAAGCGATTTCCCAGCGATCATCCGTCATGTTCAGACCTCCATATGCCCATCTGAGAAGTGGGCCTTCGCTTGATCTGAGATACGGAACAATCGAGTTCTACCTTTCTTGCGTACTGTGAGGATGCCGGCTTTGTGCAGACCATTGAATATCTGGGATAAACGAGGGCGCCCCACTGCGAGAAGGGCTTGCAATGCAGTATCTGAAGGGGAAATTTCACGGGAAATCGATGTTTCTACAATCGAGACTTCTCCATCGTTCAGGGAAGAGACTTTTTCGAAGTCTAGAGCAAAGGTGGTCGCTGCTGGTTTCGGTCGGTCCTGTCGTAGTTTATCTCCGATTTCTTTAGCTGCGATTGGGTCCATGACAGGAGTAGGTTCTGGATCAGGTAGGGAATCTGCAACCCAGTAGGTCGACTCTTCTGATTCAAGTTGTGGTTCTTCTGAGGGTAAATGCATCGTCGTATCTGGCTTCGCAGTCATTGGGCCACTGGCTTGCGGGCGCAGGGCATTCTCTAGACCAATCTCGACGCTGGCAGAACGATGGCGCGCGGCGAGTCCTCCAAAAGAATGCGTGGACAGAGGCGGCTCTGTACCAGGCTCCATCTCCAAGACAGACCCACCCAATGCCTGAGACATGTCGGGTTCCTCGCCATCATCGACCTCGAGTGAAGGCAATTCAAAATCTGGCTCAGCCTCGAATTCCTCCTCAATTATCTCCTCAACTGGCTCTTCGGGGAACTCAGGCGCGGGCTCAGGATCCATTTCCGGGATATCCCAATGGAAATCAATCTCAGGTTCGTGCTCA